>NZ_CP115038.1:0-55797 GCF_014596895.2 Citrobacter sp. C1 | reverse complement strand
ACCCGCCAGCACTTATGGCGGTGTGGGGGGGTTGTGTTAGGTTACGCATTTGCTATAATCCTTTTCAGGCGCCGCGCCTGCTTTCGACCCCCTGAATATCCTTCGTTCCGCCAAGTTCGAGTTGGGATTTCAGGGGGTTTTTGCATTCAGGGTGTGGCTTTTGCCCCTATCACCCTTTCCCTAGACGCTATTACCGGGAACGTCCCACCCGTATGAATACTTGTAAACGCAGGTAAATTACCACGTAGTGAAGCAACGATCAATTCCCCCACCAAAAGATCCCGCAAAGAACATATCTAATTTACCTAATCAATTCATAGAGATATTGAGTCTAAACATTATTAATATTGTGAATATCAACAGGTGTTTTCTCTTGTCTATGTAGATTCAGAGTGAACGCATTTCTTTGTTAATTCAGTGAAAATTCCGCTTCCTCGCTTTGAGTGTTCAGTGCTCGCCTATGGCTGCGCTCCGCCTCAATCAAAGGCTGCGGCGAGCTGTGCTGGCTAGTCTTTCAAGCACTCGTTTAGTTGTTTTAATAATTTTCTGGCTTCTTCATTCTGTTTACGTAATTTTTTATTTTCCTCCAAAGTATAGTATTGAAGGTTTTCTTCTGGGTTAACCCTATTACGATGCACCTCAAGCATATTCTTAGCCATATCGTCATCCACTGTATAAAAATAATACTCAGGATAATCCAGCAGTCTTGCGATTTTAACTACCAAGCTAAAAGGGGGTTCCGTCCTTCCGACTTCGTAACTCGACAACCTCGATCTTGAGTTTTTACCATCTATATCAATAAGTTGAGATAATTTTTCTTGCGATATCCCCGCAGCCTCTCGCGCTTCTCGCAATCTTTTCGGCACCATGTTCACCCCCTTTTTGGGAGTCTAATCTTACAAGGCGCATTCGATATCAATGTCCACAATACGAATCATGGTTGATTTTGTATCATAAAGTAATGTAATCTCTAAGACTCTTTAGATTGACACACCAAAACAACTGAATATAATAACATTACTGTATTTATATACAGTTGTTTTATCATGTTTATGAGTACGCTCGTTCTAGTTTCCGCCAAGCTAGCACGGCGGAAAATGGGGGCTTGTGCCCACAAGGATGGGAACATGAACTTATGGTATGTGCTGTACTGCAAGGCTCAGGATGTTGGTAAAATCACTAAAAGAGTCAATGGATTAGGGGTTAGTGTTTTTTGCCCTCGCTATGTAAGAGTCTCTCACCGAACCGACTGCAATTCGGTTCGGATCGAGGAAAAAGTGTTGTTCCCTAATTATTTGTTCCTCTCTTTTGATATCAATAAAATCCACACCTCAACAATTTCGTCTATCCCTGGGGCTGTCGGCTTCATTCGCTTCGGTTCCGATGCCTGCACCGTTCCCCAGAAAGTGATATCAGCGATTGAATGCGCTCGGCTGATTGCGTTGAACAATGACGATCAAGCTATTGAGTGCCGTAATATCTCGTCCACTTTGCTGCTAAAAATTCAGGAAATCTCGCTTATCAAGTCGATAGAACAACGGCAGGTTGCTTTTTCACACCTGCTGCAATCGTCTAACCCTTAAACCCGACCTCATTTTTTATACATACCAGCACTGCGGGCGATACCCTGCGGTGTCTTTTTAATAGGAGTAACCATCCCCATGCCGAAAAAGAAGTTGGGCGAGCCAACGAGTACGTCGGTGATTTATATCGGACAACAGCGTTACCAACTGTTAGCAAAACATGCTCGTGAAATCAGTTATTTATCCAACACCAATATCAAGACAACAACATTCCTTCACTACCTGATTGATGAATTCACCAAAAAAGGCCATGCCTCACTGCTTAACCAGTTGCAGAAGGCTCCCCCCGCTGAAGAGGAATAAACCATCTAATAGGAGGAGAAATGATTTCATCCGCCGTGCTTCTGACTCTGGCCATGCAATGCGCCCCAACCATTCACCCGGATACATCGCATGATGTAGCTAGGGTCGAATCTGGCTTGAATCCCTTTGCTATCGGGGTTGTCGGCCAGAAAAAAGGGCTTTTCCCCAGCAACATAAATGACGCTCTTGATCATATCGACCAGCTCAAGGCGAAAGGTAAAAATTACTCAGTTGGTCTGATGCAAATCAACCAGGCTAATTTTTCCCGTTACGGTGTCACTGCAAAACAACTGTTTAATCCCTGCACCAACCTGACCGTCTTCGAAAAAATCATCACTGACTGCTACCTCCGGGGCGGCACCCTGAAAAGGGCGCTGAGTTGCTATTACTCCGGCAACTTTGATACCGGCCAGAAGCCCGAAGCCGCATTTTCCAAAACCAGCTATGTACAGCGGATGGGTTACAAACCCGCGCAAAAATATGTCGTGCCTTCCAGCAAGGCCGATCAAGAAAAGCAAAACGCCACACCAGGCAATGCAGCACCCACGCCGCAGATACGTTACCCCAAAGGTATTGTACGCGGCGATCTCATCACCTCCGGCGCGCAAGCGTCACCTAACCAGGCTACACCCGTTTCTTTCCCGTCACAGGTTGTGCGGGGGGAGTTTGTAGTCACTACATCTAAATAAGGAAATATCATGAAAATTTTACGCTCTATCAAAAACGCTCCTGCTCACCTTGCTGCTGTCGCGGCCTCTGCTGCTATGTCCTCACCGGCATTCGCGGACGGGTTCGCCAAAGCCGAAACGTTGCTGGAAAAAATCTCGTCTGGCCTCACCGGTCTGGCCATCGTCACCATTACCATCGCTGTTATCTGGGTGGGTTACAAAGTGTTATGGGACGGCAAAAGCCTTCACGACTGTAAAGGGATCATCATTGGCGGCATTCTTATTGCCAGCGGTGCAGAAATCGGCGCTCTGTTGATGAGCTAAGGGGCGGAAATGGTCACGCTGAATAAAGCCCTGACGCGCCCCGCTATGCTGTTTGGCATTCCGATGGTGCCGTTAGTTATCGTCAGTGGGGCAATTATCCTGCTGGCGATATACCTCACTAAACTTTTGTTGCTGTTCCTGCCGGTAAGCTGGTTT
Organism: Citrobacter sp. C1; assembly: GCF_014596895.2. NCBI lineage: Bacteria > Pseudomonadati > Pseudomonadota > Gammaproteobacteria > Enterobacterales > Enterobacteriaceae > Citrobacter > Citrobacter sp. C1. Next base: position 52,763 of record NZ_CP115038.1, on the reverse strand, counting down.
GTCATGAACCAGATGGCTCGAAAGGATGCCCACATTTTCGGATTAGCCTTTTTAAAACTGAAAACGCGGGGCAATAAGACGTGCAACACCCACTACGGCGCAACGGCGTTCCTGGCGAACGACTACGACGCCGTAGACATCACGGAGTTCATCAACACTATGCGACTTAACGAACGGGTCACGCTCACCAAGCACATTCCGTATTCGTCGCACATTCATGAAAACGTCATTAAAACCCGAGGTAGCGACCTGATCGCAACGTGGGAAATTGGCGGAACGGCGTTTGAATGTGATACGGAAGAAAATCTCGACATACTGTCTGGTCAGTTTAATAACCTGATTAAGTCCTTTGAAGGGCGACCGGTGACGTTTTACGTTCACAATATCCGTGAAACGTACCACGATCACTTTGACGGGCATTCGGGTAACGATTTTGCCGATACGGTCAGCGAACGGTACTACTCGACGATTGAAAACCATCCTTTCCGCCATAATCGCCTGTTCTTCACCGCCTGTTATATGCCCTTTGTCGGACTGGATAAGGTCGAGCGCAAACGGATGTCCGACGGACAGAAGCAACATGCGTTAGACAGTGCATTAAAAGAGATGTTGGAGATCTGCCAGACGGTCGGCACGTCCCTGTCGCGTTTCACCGCGAACCAACTCGGGGCGTATGAAGAAAATGGCCGCGTGTTTTCGTCGCAACTGTCTTTCTATCGGCGGCTGTTAAGCGGCGTCTGGCAGAAAACAGCCGTTACGCGCACGCCATTTTATGAAACGCTCGGCACAACCGACCTGTTTTTCACCGGCGATGCCGGGCAAAGCAATAACGTAAACGGAAAGACCTTCTTCCGTGGGCTGGAAGTGAAAGACTACGCGCCGGAATCCTTCACCGGGATAATGAACGTGTTGCTGTATGCCCCGTGTGACTATGTGATCACCCAGTCTTTTACCTGTATGGCGAAAGATGAAGCGCAAAAGCACATCAAGCAGACGGCCAAGCGTTTACGCAGCACGGAAGATGATGCCATTTCGCAGCAGGAAGACTTATTTGTTGCCCTGGACATGTTGCAGGCCGGACACATTGCCTTTGGTAAATATCATTTTTCCCTGATGGTATCGGCACCCGGTACAGAACGGCTGATTAAAGATACAAACAGCCTGATCAACGCCTTCACCGATCTGGGTATCACCCCGACGCTCTCCACGTTGTCGCTGCCCGCTGCCTACCTGGCACAAATGCCGGGGGTGTACACGCTAAGGCCGCGACTTGTCCCCATCAGCAGCCAGAATTTTGCAGAACTGGCGTCATTCCATAACTTCTATACGGGGAAACGGGATAAGAACCCCTGGGGTGAAGCGCTTTGCGTTCTCAAAACCCCATCGGGCGGGGCGTATTACATGAACCTGCACAACTCAATGCTCAATAAGGATGATTTCAACGAGAAAAATCTAGGCAATACCAGCGTTATCGGCACCGCCGGTTCGGGCAAAACAATGCTGATGGCATTCATTCAGGTCATGATGCAGAAATATCGGCAACCCCGGAGTTTTTCGCCGCAGGCTAAAACGCAGCGTCTTACTACCGTTTATTTTGATAAGGACAGGGGGGCAGAACTCAACGTAAGGGCGTTGGGTGGCCAGTATTATAAGGTGAAAAGCGGTGAGCCTACCGGCTGGAATCCCTTCCGGCTTCCACCGACCAAACGCAATCTGAACTTCATCAAGAAGCTGATGCGCATACTCTGCACCCGCAACGGACAAACCTTGTTCCCGCGCGACGAGCTGCGTCTTAGTCAGGCAGTGGATGCGGTCATGAAGGAGCTACCGGCTGAACACCGTGGGTTTGGTATTACCCGGCTGTTGGAGAACCTTACCGAGCCGCCAACGAAGGAAGCGCAGGAAAACGGGTTACGCGTCAGGTTGTCACAGTGGGCGCAGGGTGGCGAATACGGCTGGGTTTTCGATAATGACCTGGACACCTTTGATATTGGCGAATGCGACAATTTCGGCATCGATGGCACGGAATTTTTGGACGATGCCGACGTGTGTGCGCCGATTTCGTTTTACCTGCTGTATCGCGTCACCAGCTTGCTCGACGGGCGACGCCTGGTGATCTTCATGGATGAATTCTGGAAATGGCTCAACGACCCGGTCTTTTCTGATTTCGCCTTTAACGTGCTGAAAGTCATCCGCAAACTGAATGGCGTGTTTATTCCTGGCACACAATCACCGGCTGAAATACTGATTAACCCGATATCTCCTGCCGTGGTGGAGCAGTGCGGCACGCAAATCTTTACGGCAAACCCGAAGGCTGACCGCAAAGACTATGTTGACGGCCTGAAAGTCGCCCCGGAAATCTTCGATATCATCAAGAACCTCGATCCGCTGTCACGCCAGTTCGTGATAGTGAAAAGTCCTCTGAAAAAAGGTGACTTACGCAACTTTGCGGCACTCGTCACCCTTGACCTGTCCGGGCTTGGTACTTATACAAAAGTGTTAAGTAGCAGCGCTGACAACCTCGAAATTTTTGACTCTGTGTTTCAGGACGGCATGAAGCCGGACGACTGGCTGGAACGCTACCTGCAACTCGCACTCTGAAAGGAAATAACATGAAACTGAAAACTCTGTCTGCCGCCTGTCTTGCGGGGGCTTTGCTGTGTCCATCACTGACAGCCTATGCCGGTATTCCTGTCATGGTTGATGCTGATCCGTTACGTCAGATTCAATACGCGACCGACGCCCAAAACTGGCTTAAAACGGTGGAACAGTATAAATCCCAGCTTAATGCCTACAAATCGCAACTGGCGACCGCGACCGGCGTACGCAACGTACAGGACTTTTTGAGTCAGGCTAAGGGGCTGTCTAATGACCTTAAAAACCTGCAAAAAAACGGCATTTCACTCAACGACCTGCTGACGAACTCCGGCGGGTCATACAGCAGTGCGCTAAACGGCCTGTACAGCAAGTACAAGATGTTTGACACCTGTGATGCTACGCAGACCCAAAGCTATGCTGATACCTGTAAACAAATCGTCATTAACCGGGCGGTGGCCGTCGAAGATACCACTGCGGTACAGGAGAAGATCAACAGTACAGTGAGTGATATTTCCACCCTTGTAAGTCGTATAGAAATGTCGCAAGACGCTAAAGAGTCACAGGATTTGGCGAACACCATAACGTCAAAAAGTGTACAGTTAAACGCGCTGACCACGCAGTGGGAAATGAGCGTGAAACAGTCGGAACTGCGTGATCAAATGCTGACATCGCAGCGACAAAAAGCCCACCGACAGCAACAACTGAGTGCGCCGGTAGCTGATTTAAACAACTTATGACAAGGATTTTTCATATGACGATTAATACCCGCACTATTTTATCTTCCCTGCTTGTTTTAAGCCTTTTTGCTTTAGGTGGTTGTGAAGAAAAGAAAACTGAGGAGTGGTATATGGCTCATCATGACGAATTACTAAAAGACTATGCCGATTGTTTGAAAACCAAAACATTCAGCAGTGAGCGATGCATTCCTGTAGTGAATGCAAAAAAGAGATCTATCAATGAACCTGACATTGCAGCAGGAATAAAAAAAATCCAAATGGAGTACATGCAAAGTAAAATAACCCCGGAGAATAACAAATCATGAGTAGCGAAGGCATTTTCACAGGAATGGATGCCGCGGTAATGAATGGTTTGAATAGTGTTATACAGGGGCAAATGTCCCTGTATTCAACAATGATGGCAGGGCTAGTTACCGGCTCTGCCACTCTGTACATTCTTTGGCGTGGTTATCAGACACTGGCGGGTAAGCTGCATACCCCGGTAGAGGACGTAGCGTGGGATTTGGCGCGGATGGGGATCATCCTGGCATTTGTCACTAATGCTGATGGTTATCTGGACGCGTCTGTTGCCGCCATTAATGGTTTAAAAGACGGACTAAGCGGAAGTGAAAATGTTTGGGTTTTATTGGATACCCTTTGGGGTAAAGCACAAATATTAGGGGAGAAACTTTTTAACCTCGATGATTCCACTTACGTGCAACTCAATGGCGGCATTGCAGAGCTATTGGTCTGGGGGGGGACAATAGTGACTTTGGTTATTGCCACTATTGTGAATATGGGAGCTGAAATAATGTTGTTGTTAATGACAACGACGGCACCCATATTTATTTTTTGCCTGATATACGGTTTTCTCCGCCCGATGTTCAATAACTGGCTCCAGGTAATTTTTACCGCGATCCTAACGCTCATGTTCTCGGCTTTATCTCTACGGATTGCGATTCAGTATTTAAGTAGTGTACTGGATAAAGCAAGTAGCGGAGCTGATGTAAACAACATCGTGACGCTGGCGGCACAAAGCTGTCTCGCAGGTATCGGTGCCGGGTTCGTGGTCTGGTTATCGGCAAAAATTGCCGGTTCACTGGCAGGGGCTAGCGTACAGGGTGTGGTACAGGGCGCGGCTAAAATGGGGCTAATGGCAGGCGGCGGCGCAGCGAAAAAAGCCGCAAGTACCGTAGGAAAGCCCGTGGGGAATGCTTTAGGCAGTATTGGCGATAAGGCAGCGAATAACCTCAAAGGCTCATCGGCCAGTAATGCCAAAGCATCGGCAAAAGCCGCAGTGGAGAAAATGAAAGCCCAAAATTAGCAGATATCCCGCCACACCTGTTCCCATCGCAAGACTCATTACTTTTTAATCCTTTCAGGAACCTAAACCATGAAACGCTTCATCATATTTATGATGTTGTGCACCCTTGCGGGCTGCGCACAGCAAAGCCATTTCCCGCCGGATGTTTCCGGCGACCTTCAACCCGTTAATTCCGCTTCCGTTATGCAGGAGGTGAATAATGTCTGAATTACAAAAAACGCTGAATACCTCGCAGTCGTTTGAAAAAGTGATGCTGACACGCGATGCGCGGGCTAAAAAACTCGCCTTTGTTATCGCCGCCGTCGCCACGGTATTTGCCTTACTTTCCGTTGTGGCCGTCATTGTCATGCTTCCGCTAAAACACACGGAAGTCGAGCTTTACACCGTAGACAGCCACAGCGGGCGGGCGGAATACGTCACCCGAGTGAAAGAAACAGACATTTCTACCGAGGAGGCAATGGCTAAAGCCTTCGCCGCCAATTACGCCACGCTCCGGGAGGGATACAACTATTTCGCCCTGCAAAGCAATTACGACACGGTGCAGCTCTTTAACAGCGGACAGGTCAACGCGGACTATCTTGCCTGGTTCGCCGGACAGGATGCCCCCGACAAGGTTTATCAGAACGCGGCTAACGTGGTGGAAACTGAGGTCATTTCCAACATCATCAGCCAGGCTACCGCGCCCGATATGCTGGCAACCCTCCGACTGAAAAAAACCATCCGACACGTTGTAGACGGCGCGACGCGCGTCGAATTCTGGAACGTTCGTCTGACATACCACTATGTGCCACACAAGGCGCTGACCGACGCACAGCGTGAGAGTAATCCGCTGGGCTTCATCGTCACCAGTTACCAGCGTGACAAAGAACTGAGGAAAGAATAATGCGTAATCTATTCGTCATTCTCACTTTGATGCTCTGCTCATCGGCGTGGGGAGCCGCAACCCCACAGGGTAGCCGGTACGACAGCCGTATGCAGCAGGTGGCGTACAACGTGCAAAACAGCACGGTGATCAACACCCGCGCCGGTTACGTCACCACGTTAGTTTTTGCCGATGATGAAGCGGTGATCAGTACCGAAGTCGGCTTCATTAAAGGATGGGCGGTAACAAAGGAGGCGAACCGCGTCTATATTCGCCCCGCCCCCATCACGCAGCCGGTGACGGATGCGGACGGCTCAACCGCCCAGCAGGCATTTTTACCCGAGTCGAAAGACTGGAAAACCAACCTGTTTGTCACCACGTCGGCACACTTCTACAGCCTGGAACTTAACGTACTCGATGAAGGCGCACCGGCAAGCAGTCTGGCGTTTGTTGTGACCTGGAATTATCCCGAGGCCAGCCGTAAGGCCAGCATGGAAGCCGTGAAGGCGCGGCAAAAGGAGCTGACGGAGGCGCAGGAAAAAAGCCGCATCGCCAAAGCGTTTAATGCCGCCACTACACCGCGAAACTGGAACTATGCGCAGCGTGTGAAGCAGGGCAGTGAAATGGCTATGCCGGACTTTGCCTATGACGATGGCCGCTTCACTTACCTGGGCTTTTCACCGCTGAAAAAGATCCCGAGTCCCTTCCTGCTCGTCAACGGCAAAGAACAAACGACCATCCCGTCGTTCTCGCAACAGGGAAACTATCGCGTGATGGTCGTTCACTCGCTGGCTCCAAAGCTGGTCTTACGCTACGGCGACGCCGTGGTGGGCATTGTTAATCAGGGATTTGGTCTGGCAACGGTCAGCAACGGCAGCACCGTTTCACCGGCGGTTAAACTGGAGGAAAAACCATGACGGATACGCAAAACCCAACGCCTCTCGATGGGAGCGAAAACCCTTCATCCGAGAGAGAAAAAACGGTGGCCGAGCTGGAAGTTGAAGCACGCGAACGGGCGCAGGCACAGCGTAAAGAGTCTGCGCCGGTGGAGGACGTTAAACCCGACCAACCCGAGGTAAACAGCCTCAAAAAGCGCGGTAAAAATCGTCTTATGACGCTGGGAATACTGCTTTTAGCGGCGCTTATCGTATTAGCCTGGATGGGTGACTGGGCTTATAACCATTTCATGAGCGCCCCAGCCCCCAAGGCTGAACAGGCAAAAACGGCACCGGATGATGTCAGTTACGGACGGAAACGTCAGGGCATGGGAATGGCTGAAAACCCGCTGGGGTTGCAGGACACAGCTTCGACCGATACCACAACAAACCTTCCTCGTGCCGCCGCTCCGCCCGTCTCATTTAACAAGTCTATGGCACTGGCGGCGATGGCCAGCACGCAAAGCAGCGGCCAAACCGCCACAGTTTCGCGCACGGCTGAACGCAGTACCACAGAGCACAGCGTATCTCCCGCGACCGCGCAACCTTATACACCTTGCACGGTGCCGCTGGTCATGGATGCCAGCGGAAAGCTGGCCTGTCCTGTCGGGGCGGAGGCATCACCTGGTGTGGCACCGGCAGTTTCCACCGTAACCGGCGTACAACGTATGCGGCTTGACCCGGATTTGTATATTCCGGTCGATACCTATATTCCCTGTACGCTTCAAACCCGCTTTGTGTCCGACGTTGCCGGGCGTATTTCCTGCCTGATATCTGAGGACGTTTACAGTGAAAGCACCCATGTACGGCTGATACCAGCAGGCACCCGCGCCCGTGGCGTCTACAAGACCGGCACACTCAATCACGGCCAGGCGAGGATGTTCGTGATGTGGACGGAACTCAGAACCCCGGACAGGCTAAAAATCCCGATGGTTGATTCTCAGGTCGTGGGCCAGCTCGGCGAGGCCGGTATTGATGGCTGGATCGACACGCATTTCTGGGAGCGTTTCGGCAACGCAATGATGCTAAGTACCGTGCAGGACGTAGCCGCAGCGGCGGCAAGTTCCGCCCCGTCGAAAGACCGCAATACCGATTACACGGAAAATTCACGCGCTGCCGCCGCTGAAATGGCAAAAACGGCGCTGGATAACAGCATCAATATCCCGCCAACCATCTACAAAAATCAGGGCGATATCATCGGCATCATGACCGGTTCAGACATCGATTTTTCAGGCGTCTACAGCCTGAAACTCAAATAAGGAGGGCATTATGGGCGTCAGTAACATTTCACTCGACCAGCATAAACAACGCATGTTCGGGGATTTTCTTCACCTCGATGGCCTGACCGAAATCGCGGTAAACCGTCCCGGAGAGCTGTTTACCAAAATTCGCGGGGTGTGGCAAAAACACCCCGTTCCGCTCACGCTGGCACAGTGTCAGACGTTTGCCACCGCGCTTGCCAACTATCAGGGCGACCATATTGATGATACGTCGCCGGTGCTGTCCGCCACGCTCGAATCTGGCGAACGTTGCCAGGTGGTGATGCCTCCGGCTTGTGAGCGAGATACGGTGTCGATCACTATCCGCAAGCCTTCCCTGATACAAATTCCCCACCAGTCCTATATCGACGGCGGCTTTTACGACCGGGTCACGGGTAAGGAGAAAACAGCAAGCCATGATGACGAACTTTTACGTTTATACAATGCCGGAGCTATTCCCGCTTTTATGGAGAAGTGTGTCGAATATGGCAAGACCATCATCATCGTGGGCGGTACGGGGTCGGGGAAAACAACCTACCTGAAAACGATGATCGGGTATATCCCCGTCAACCTGCGACTGGTGACTATCGAAGACAACCCGGAGACGCGCTTTTATGGCCATGAAAATTATGTACATCTTTTTTACCCCGCCGATGCGGGGGGAAAAGCCATTGTGACCCCGGCCAGCCTGGTCAGGGCTAACTACCGCATGAACCCTGACCGTATTTTACTGGCCGAGGTGCGTGGAGGTGAAGCCTGGGACTGTTTGAAAATCATCGGCTCGGGGCATGAAGGGCTGATCACTTCTCTGCACGCCGGTAGCCCGGAAGAGGCCATTAACGGGCTGGCGGAACGCTGTTATCAAAACATGGAATGCCAGAACATCCCCTATTCGGTACTGCTGCGTAAGGTATTGAACAGCATTGATGTCATCGCCAGCATTGACGTGAGCGGCGATATTCGCCGCATGGGTGATATTTACTTTAAGCCGGTGCATCGCGCCGGTGTGATGGAGAATTTCAGGAATGAAACATTTTAAACCCCTGGTTGTACTCAGTGCATTGCTGGTACTCGCGGGCTGTTCATCCCCGCCCGAACCGGCAGCCGTCGAGTGGGATAAGCCTCTTTCGCCGACCAACGGCACATTGCCTTTATGGCAGGAAAACACGGTTGTTACACCGTCGCCGGTCGTGTCCGGGCAGTGGTCGAGAGTGATCACCGATTTTCAGGATGAAGGGCAGATTTGGACGCCTGATGTCTGGTATGCCGTTGCTCATTCCCCACACGTTGCCGTCTCTGCGCCGGATGCGACCGCGTTCTTTGCTGCTAAAGCCTGGTTGAGACAACACGGTACACAAGGGCTTATCTCTTATCTTCCAAAAACTCACTGCCTGACCTGCAACACCACCGACATTTATTTTTCCCGATAACGGCGGTGAGACAGATTTTCAATCTGTTTTTCCGGCGTTGAACAACCAGAGGGCGTTAGCCGTCTTTTGTTTGTCTCAAAACCACCTCAAGGAATAAAACGTTATGAAAAAAACCGCAATCGCGGCGGCACTGCTGTGCCTGACCGCTGGCTTTTCTGCGCCTTCATTTGCTGCTGACCCGTGCGAGGTCGTCCTGTGTATGTTCGGCAAAGTAACCGGTAATAGCGGCGGCAGTGAATGCAGCAGTGCCGAAAAATCCTTTTTCAGTATTAACGCGTTTAAAAAGAAAGGCCGATTTGACCCATCGAAAACATCAAACATGCGTAAAGCGCTTTTGGGGGAATGCAAAGCCGCAGACCCGGCAGCTATAGCCAAGATCATCAGCCAATTCGGGCGGATCAGGGGGTAATCATGAGACTTTTTATCGCAGAAAAGAAAGGATTGGGTGAAGTGATCGCCCTTGCCCTGGGCAACGGTGTAAACCGTGGCGGTTATATCGAATGTGGCACCGACGTGGTGACGTGGGGATCAGGCCACCTGCTCGAGCTGGTCAAGCCTGAAAGTCATAATCCCGCTTATGAAAAATGGAACGAGGCTGATTTACCGCTGAAACTACGCCCGCACCGCTACCAGCCGATTGAGCGCACCGCAGGTCAGTTTAAAACGGTGGCGGCGTTGATTGAAAAGGCGAGTGAGATTGTTCACGCTGGCGATCCCGACGCCGAAGGCCAGCTTTTAATTGATGAAATTTTGACGTACACCGGCACGAAAAAACCGGTGAAGCGCGTCCTCATCAATGACCTGAACACGGAGAAAGCGCGACAGGCGCTGACGCAATTACGCGACAACAACGAGTTTTACGGATTATCCCAAAGCGCATTAGCGAGAAGCGTTGGCGATCAACTCTTTGGCTTCAATATGACCCGTGGTTACACCCTCGCCGCCCGTAAAAAAGGCGGCAAAGATGTGTTATCGGTTGGTCGGGTACAAACGCCTATACTGGGTCTGATCGTTCACCGTTATGAAGCCTTCAAAAACCATGCGGCAGCGTTTTATTACGCTGTCAGCGCCGGTTTTATGATTAACGGCGTGGACCTGACCCGTTGCGACGGAGGAGAGATACCGGCGAGATTTTCCGTACCAGACGAGGCCCCTACGGACGATAAAAAACGCATTATCGATAAGCACTACGCTGATAATATTGCCAGTACTACACAGCACCAACCCGCCACGGTGACACAGGCACAGACCGAACCGAAAACATCACCGGCACCGCTGCCCTTCTCGCTGTTAGATTTGCAGGTTCACATGAGCCGTGAGCACGGTCTGCCCGCTGAAAAAACGCTGGCCGTGACGCAATCGCTGCGCGATAACTTTAAGGCGATCACCTATAACCGCTCAGATTGTCGATACCTGAATAACGAACAGTTTAATGATGCGCCTCAGACTATCGCGGCGGTGAGTGCAGCATTAAGCGGCACATTTCCCGCGCAAGTTCTGGCCGACCTCGACAGCAACAGAAAAAGCCGTGCCTTTAATGAAGGTAAAGTCGGAGCGCATACCGCGATTATCCCGACCGGCACCGCGCCCGACACAGCAAAAATGAGCCAGGACGAACGCGCGGTATACACCGCGATTGCCACGCAGTACCTGGCTCAATTCTTACCGGAAAAAACGTATCTGGCGGCCAGCGTCATTTTTTGCGCAGCGGGCAACACCTTCACGGCCAGTGCCAGGAAAACAACCGGGATGGGCTGGACGGCGCTTTTACAAGAGAGCGACAGCGACGCTGAAAGCGGCGACGGCGAGAGTGAGCCAGGGAAAGATAATGGCGATGGCTTATTTTCCGTATTAACGGCGCTAAGCGTGAACGATGCCGGAACCTGTAAAACCGTCACCGTCAAAGCGGAGAAAACCAAACCACTGCCACTTTATACAGAAGCCACGCTGTTACGTGATTTACAGCGCGTGGCAAAATATGTGAAAGACCCGCGTATTAAAGCTTTATTAGTCAGCCGGGACAAAGACACTGAGGGGGAAAATGGCGGGATCGGCACACCGGCAACCCGCGCCGAAATGTTAAAAACCTTACTGAACCGCAACTTTTATACCGTGGAAAAAAAGAAGCTTATCCCCACGGAATTAGGCATCAGCTTTATTCATGCCCTGCCCTCCATCGCTACCGAACCCGATATGACCGCACTCTGGCACGAGCAGCAACAGCAGATCGAAAAGGGGAAAATGACCTGCGATGCGTTTTTAGACGAGCTGGAAATATTTATTGCAGAGCAGCTTCAACACGTCGATGTCAGCGCAGTCAACGTGACGGCCAGCGATAAAGAAAAAAGTGAAAAGAGCCAGTTTGAGCGATTAAACGCGCCCTGCCCATCCTGCGGCAGCAGCATCATTGTGACCCCTAAAATATTCCGCTGTACTCAGTGCGACTTTAAAATCTGGCCAACAATGGCGGGTAAAAACCTGACCAAAAATCAGGTTGAAACGATCATCAGCAAGGGCAAAAGCGCAGAGATAAAAGGCTTTACCAGCAAAGCGGGTAAACCGTTCTCGGCGTTCGTGGTGCTAAAAGACAAAGCCACCGGACAAACGGCGTTTGAGTTTCCCCCACGTAAATAAGCCTTTCACCTATATGGCAGCGTAATGCCGCCACACTCCATTAACTTAGGTAACTTTCATTATGTCAGACATTAAATATCAGGATGTTTACACCTATCTATCCTCTGGCCGCAACATGAAGCAGTTTATTAAACGTTGTGACTACGGACTATTAATCGACCTGCAAAACAAGCTGGATATACATATCAGTGAGTGGGCAGCGCAGCAGGAAAAAGAACAAGAAGCTATTCAATTACGCAACGAAAAGCGCAGCGAATTGTTAGCACTGATTGTCAGCGAGGGTTTTTCACCCGAGGAATTAATAACCGTAGCGGCGATAAAAACAAGATCACGCCGCCGGATGAAATATCAGTACAGAGACGGTGACGCCATTAAAAAATGGTCTGGTGTTGGCCGGGTGCCACGATCAATTCAGGAACGGTTAAACTCAGGTGCAACGTTGGATGATTTTTTAATTGCAGAGGAAATCAAAAATGAAAACCAGGATAAAACACCCCACAATTAAAGATGCTGTATATATAGCAGAGTCTGTTATTTCAAGAATGGAATATAGCGCAGGGCGACGCTGTGGTTTACACGATACTTTATACGACCAGTTTCTTTCCGAGGAAATACATAAATTCGCTGATAGCCTGAATAATGATGAACGGGATAAGTTTATAGAAATCGCCTCCACACTACATCCACACATAAAAGAATACGACTCATATAAACAAATACTATATTAAACAAAATCCGCAAAGAGGAAATGTGACGTTATTTGTTTTAATCGTTCAATTTTGAAAAATTGCTAACGATGGTTTTAACTTATCGTTCAATTCAGAATGAATTGTTAACGGGAAGTGGATTGAGGCAGCTAAATTCAATTTTGAAAAAATTGTTAATTTGGCGTCGCCGAAACCACTAACGAGCGTTCACCCCCAGTGAACCGAGTTAGTTGGGGGGAGCCGAATAAATTTTGCCGCCCCAGCGAGCAAAAAGCTATCGCCCACGATAGCGCTTTATTTGGGGGGCATCGCCCCGCAAACCGTCCAAGCTTAGGAGCATTATTCGAGGAACGAGAATAATACGACTTTGCGCGTGACCACCCCCGTTACGAGTAGTGATTTCCGATATTTTGAGACGAAGGCGAAAAAATAGAGGTCAAAATCACTTCGTAAGGGGGGTGGTCACGCGTAGCGTGGACGGTTTGCCGCACTTGACCTTTGGGGGTTTTGGCGTGGCGTCCAGCCGCGACATTACCCCCTTGTCTCATGAAATAAGGGCGTCCAGCCCGCATGTAATGGGACATGCCTTTGTTGAGGGGACTCTAGCCCCCTCAGCATGCCCGCCTGCGGGCACAGTTTTAACGCTCTCAGATCCCCATGCAACTCGGTGAATCCACTCGGTGACAGCGTGTCACCGAGTGGATTCACCGAGATAGCTCACCGAAAGAAACCATTCAAAGGTTAATACATGCTTAATAAAATCACAGAGAAGATAATGCCCATAGTCGATAACGCCACGGCGTTCTTCGGCTATATGCAACAGCATCAGCTATTGTTAGCTTTGTTATCAGGACTGACACTACCCTTTATTGTCCCGCTAAAGCGGGATGAACACGAAAAAGCACCAATATGGCAGCGTGTTATTATCTGCTTTTCATTCTTATGCTTTATTTTTGGCACAATATCACCAGCTACCTCTTACGTACTTCGCTTTCTATACCCGTCAAGACTGGAAGTAAGTACGCCAGTAATTTTGTGGGCGATATTGATTTCATTTACTGTGGTCGGCGTGATATTTCATTACGTTGCACGCCGCATTCTCTCACCAGAGATTGATAAACTCAAAAGGAAAATGGTTAAAAAAACCAGCCTGGAGCGAAATACGCGCACTGACGTTCGGGAAATAAAAGCATTACTTCCCACAACTGAAAAATATGACCCCGAGCAATTTATTGATTTAAAAAAAGGCGTTTTTATTGGCCTCAATGAAAACAGAGACCCGCAATACATTCCGCTCAGTGACTGGCAAAAACAACATGCGGATGTCATTGGTACGACGGGTGCAGGTAAAGGCGTAGCAACAGGGTTACTTATTTACCAAAGTATTTTGGCCGGTGAGGGCGTTTTTGAAATGGATCCAAAAAATGACGAATGGGCACCTCACTTAATAAGGAAAGCATGTGAAGATGCAGGAAAGCCTTTCTACCTTATTGATTTAAATAATCCGAAATATCAGCTAAACCTTATCGACGGAATTACTGCTGAACACCTGGAAGAACTTTTTATAGCTGGATTTAGCCTGGCAGAAAAAGGCGAAGCCGCCGACTTCTATCGTATCGACGACCGCAGAGCTGCACGCGCTACTGCACAATTAATCAACGAAAACCCAACTGCTACGATCCGCGATTTATTCAACAGCGATTTCGTGCAGAGCATTGCCGAAACGATTAAAGGATTCTTCGGTAAAATAGAGGAGCTGGCTTTATTAAACTCCATTAATGCCCCAGATGGGTTAGCATTAAAAAAGATTTTTGACGACGGCGGTTGCTGTTACATCATCGGTTCAATGCGCAACAGTAAAGTGATAGCAACTCAACGCATGATTTTAGTTCGGTTAATGCAGCTTGCTGAGTTACGCGACCGAATCAATACCACGCCACGCCCGATTGCTATTCACCTGGCCGAACTAAAATACCATTTATCACGGCCTGCACTTGAGGGTTTAGGCGCTGCCCGAGATAAAGGCGTGCATATCATTATGGATCACCAGTCCGTTGCCGATTTACGCGACTGCCCCGCCGATTTAAACGGCGACGCCGTGGTGGGTGCCGTAGTGGAAAACGCAAAATTTAAACTGGTGTATAAACTGCAAGACCCTGACACCGCGTTATGGGTGGCGAAAATGTCCGGTACGATTTTAGTTGACGATGAGAGTCGCAAAGCAAAAACCAATCGGGTACTGACCGAAGTTATAGACGACGAGCGCACGATCCGGCAGGCGGAACGTTTTTATATCGACAGCAACATGCTGTTAAACCTGCCTCCGTTCGTTAGCTATATTTTCACGGCCACAGAATTACCCCGAGCCTCCCTTATCTCACCCTTGAAAGTGAAAAAACAGCCGTTACAGGTTTATGACGTCACGCCGATCACACCCATCTCGATTAAAAAGCCGCTCGACTTTACTGACGCACCCGCAGCGCAAACAACACCCGTTTTAGTGGAGGCAGAGAAAAATAAACCTGCCGAAATAGTTCCTCTTGAACCGGTTGCTGAAACGTCCTCTTTTGATTTCGATGAATAAGGGAATGCCATGTTGATAAGTAGTGATAAAGAACGCAAAGGCCGTAACAGTGAGAAAATGGCACAGCTTCTTAATTTTTTGAAAGAGGAAACCTACAGCGATTTTGACACGCTAAAACAACTTTTTAGGTATAAGGCACATCAACCGCTTTACCTTCTGCTCGATAAACTGGAAGGGATGGGACTTATTCAAAAATATGTTTTCGTCTCTCGCCTTGGCAGTCTCACGCTGTGGGGAATAACCCAGGATGGGATCGCCGTCGTACTCAGCCCCGAAGACAAGATTTTCCCCGCCCGATTTGAACCGGCAAAGTTAAAAGGCTGGAGCCTCGATCACCATCTGGATAACCAACTGGTACACCTGACGCTGGCACAAAAAGGCGCGACGGACTGGATTAACGGCGACCGTAACACCTTTTTAAATCAGTTTAAGGTGAAGCACCGGCCTGACGGATTAATCACGCTGCCAAATGGTAAACGGATCGCCATTGAAACGGAACGTAGCTTAAAAACGAAAGCACGCTATCAGCAAATTATCGCCAGTCACCTGAGAGCGCGAACGGAAAACCTCTGGTTTTTCGTGTTCTACATTGTGCCGGATGAGCAAAAGAAACGGGCATTAATGCTGCTGTTCGACACGATAAAGCAGGTTATCGAAAACAGCCAACATGTCACGCTGGAAGCGAAGCACCGTAACGTATTCCGCTTTTATACAATGGATGAACTCAAAGCCCTGGAGTTAACAACTTATGCTTAAAATTACTCTGCCTGCCCTTCTCCTGGTTGTTTTCCCGGCCTTTGCCGCCCCAACCGTCAGCGTCGGTTTTTCTCCGTCACATACCGCACTGCAAAATGTTCTGTCGGTGGTCAATGACGCCTCAAC
Source organism: Citrobacter sp. C1 (assembly GCF_014596895.2). Classification (NCBI taxonomy): domain Bacteria; kingdom Pseudomonadati; phylum Pseudomonadota; class Gammaproteobacteria; order Enterobacterales; family Enterobacteriaceae; genus Citrobacter; species Citrobacter sp. C1. The sequence continues at coordinate 36,832 of NZ_CP115038.1, read as the reverse complement.
GTCACTTGATGTTGAGGCGTATAGCTTCACCAGTAAGCCCATCGCGACGGCCATTATTGCCGCGAAAAAAAGAGGGGTTAATGTCCGGGTTGTCGCCGATAAGAAAGCGAACGGTGACCGTTATTCAGCGGTCACTTACCTGACAAATAATCATGTTCCGGTACGTCTTAACAGTCGTTACGCCATCATGCACAACAAAGTGATGATCGCAGATGGCAGCACAGTACAAACAGGGTCATTTAATTACACGGCCAGCGCAGACAGCCGCAACGCAGAAAACAGCATAGTGTTACCTGATTACCCATGATTAGCAGTCAGTTACCACGAACTATACTGATCTTACGTACAGTTATCGAGGTGCGAGATCATGGCCAAAAGCAAAATCCAATTCCAGAAAGGCTACAGCCTGTTTGAGTTTCTCAAGGACTATGGCACTGAGGCTCAGTGCGAAAACGCGCTGTTCACTTGGCGTTTTCCTAACGGCTTTGTCTGCCCTGAATGTGCCAACAAGACCTGTTGTCGCCTGAGAAGGCGGCCACGTGTGTGGCAATGCAATCACTGCCGTCACCAGATGTCATTGACTGGAAACACGATTTTCGCAAACACCAAGCTCCCACTGACCAAGTGGTTTCTGGCAATGCACCTGTTGTCACAAACCAAAACAGGCTTGTCAGCGATGGAGCTAAAGCGCCAGTTGGGCGTCAAATATGACACCGCCTGGATGCTCAAGCACAAGCTGCTGCAAGCCATGAAAGAGTCCGATGACAAGCAGCCCATCAGCGGCATCATTCAGCTCGATGATGTCTACTGGGGTGGCGAGCGCCGTGGTGGCAAACGGGGTCGGGGCGCGGCAGGCAAGACGCCGTTTGTGGCAGCAGTGGCCCTGAACAAGGAAGGACATCCAATCAAGATGCGGATGACGGTGGTCGATGGTTTCAAAACCAAGTCCGTTGCTGATTGGGCAAAACGGCATATTGCCAGTGGTAGCGCGGTGATATCCGATGGATTGGCCTGTTTCAAAGCGGTCAAGGAGGCCAATTGTGAGCACCTGGGAGTTGTCACCGGGGGCAACCTGGACTGGCTGGATCATCCGGCATTCAACTGGGTAAACACGATGATAGGAAATGTGAAAAACTCGCTGCGGGGCAGTTGCCATACGCTCGGAGCGAAGCATTTACCAAGGCATCTTGCGGAATACTGCTTCCGGTTTAATCATCGTTTTGACCTCAATAGCATGTTGGTAGAATTGGGGCATGCAGTCGTGGCAAGCCCTCCGATGCCATATCGGCTCTTGAAGCTGGCTGAGGGTCATGGGTAATCAGGTAGCTAATTGATTAAATTCACGATCTTTTTCTGGGATCATGAAGGGGCAAAAATCGCTTTACGGGTCTGATGGCGCTTGCTGCTGAATTTACTGTCGGCGAAGATGATTTGATGACCCATTATGTCACGCTGCGATAGAGATCTAGATGGAGATCACGATCTCAAGGTATTATTCGCATCATCGATTAAACAGACGTTATGCTACAAAAAGTCAACGCAGTACCGATAAGGACAAGATATGAACGATGTAACACTATCAGTTCAACGGTTAGCTTCATACAGAAAAGCCATAAAAAAAATTAAACAAGGCAAATGTTCCTTATCTTTCCCGAAGGATACCAACATAGAATCCATTCTCGATTTTGAATCTGATCTTGTTCAGTTGGCTGCCTGGCTTGATGCCCGACTTGATGGGTTTAATAAAATTCAAGAAATATCCACTGAAATCAGTAAAGGCAGTGTTCTTGATGAGGTTTTAAATCGCATATATGACACATTTCATGAAATAATACCTTACGATAGGATCGGCTGCGCATTAATATCTGATGATTATGAGCGGGTTTTCGCTCATTGGACAAAAAGCAATTACCCAGAAAAAGTAATGATCAAAAATGGATATACTGCTTTTTTAAGTGGTAGTAGTTTAGAGGGGATACTAACCTCGCAACAACCCCGCATTCTTAACGACCTGCAACTATATTTAGCTGAAAACCCTAACTCATTATCAACTAAATTAATAGTTGCTGAAGGCATTCAATCAAGTTTAACCTGCCCGCTCATTGCAGATGGTAAGCCTATCGGTTTCATTTTCTTCTCTAGCAAAGAAAAAAACACATACATTGATGCCCACCAAAAAATATTTATTAACCTTGCAAGGCAAATATCATTTTTAGTCGAAAAAAGCCGTCTTTATCAACGCATCTATGACATAAACAATCAGTTGGTAAATGCATTGGCGCAACTCAAAGAGCAGTCTTCTCGGGATGCACTTACTGGTGTTTTTCATCGGGGCGCTATAATGGAATTCCTAAAAAACACCATCGAAAAAGACACAAGAAAAAAACAGCCTACTACTGTAATACTTGCTGATATAGATCATTTCAAACATGTCAACGACACATATGGTCATGTTGCTGGTGATACAGCGCTGAAGGAGGTCAGTAAAAGTTTAACTAACCACTTAAGGAGTCATGATTGTGTTGGGCGTTATGGTGGTGAGGAGTTTTTAATTATACTGGGTGAAACCAATGCCACAGATGCTCTGTTAATTATAGAGCGTATCCGTCAAGCAATTTCTGATCTAAAGTTTGAAAGGAATGAAGGCAATTTTTCTGTCACCATGAGCTTTGGTATTGCCTGTTCAGATAATACCTCACATATAAAGACTGAAGAAACATTACTACTAGAAGCGGATAGTGCTTTATATCATGCAAAAAACGAAGGTAGAAATCGTGTATGTATCGCATAAAAAGATTTAATTTGGCTTGAATAGTGAGAATCGCGGTTGCCATACGCTCGGAGCGAAGCATTTACCAAGGCATCTTGCGGAATACTGCTTCCGGTTTAATCATCGTTTTGACCTCAATAGCATGTTGGTAGAATTGGGGCATGCAGTCGTGGCAAGCCCTCCGATGCCATATCGACTCTTGAAGCTGGCTGAGGGTCATGGGTAATCAGGTAGTGTTAAGAGGCGTTCCGCAGATTGCGGCACAGTATGAGAAAGAATTTAACCGCCTGTGGGCAGAAAGCGAAGTTTTAGCACCGGCCTATTAAATGTCGGGGATTTTAGCCAGCACATACGCCCTACCCTCGGCATTGTCCACATACCCACAATCGCCCCCTACCGGCTTGCCCCGCCGGTAGAGGCGCTCCCGTTCGCGGGGGCGGCTTGTTGGCCTCCCCGCTTCACTGGCTTCTCTCATGTGGATATGTGGGCAATGCTCTCTCCCGTTTCCCTCAGCAGTCCATCAAATACCGATGCGCTTTAGATGCGGCACTGGCCGCTTTAAAAATGTAGCGTTTATCGTCTTTCAGTGATTTTAGCCATGATGCAATATAGCTTTCGTGCTGAACCTCTCCCGCAACGCCTAAATCAGCCATCAGGAACGCGCTTCCAAGTTCGGCGATCAACTCTTCAAAGGCGTACCCTTCCGATCCGAATCTCCCTTTCATTTCACGATTTAAACGGCTATTCGCCCCGCTCCAGTGGGTCAGTTCATGCAAGCCGGTAGCGTAAAAATTCGCGGCATCGGCAAACAAATGACGTTCAGGCAACCAGATTTCATCCGTGATCGGTTTAAAGAATGCCTGTTGGCCACGTTCGGTAATGTTTGCGCCGGTGCGCTGAAACAATGCTTCAACCTGCGGCAGCGGATCAAACTCACCTACCGCCTGTGGTTCAATCTCGGCGCCATTTTCAGCACTCATGTCCAGCCCGTCGATTTGCTCAACATTAAACACGGTAAAAGTTTTCAGCATGGGGATTTTTTCGATTTCGCCATCCTCAGCTTCTTTTTCCAGCGTCTTGTAAAAGATGGCCGTAGTACCGTGCTCACCTTTACGAACCTGTGCGCCCTGCTCCTGAGCCTGTTTGTAGGTTAACCAGCGAGAATCATTAAATCCCTGCTTTGCAGCACTGCACCATAACAGCATGATATTCATCCCGCTGTAGGCTGTGCCGGTGGTGAAGTTTGACGGAATACCTGACACAGCTCCGTCACGCTTCCACGGACACACCCACGGTTTAACACCCATTTCTAACGCTTCGATGATGCTGTCAGTCACCACCTGGTAAACATCTGGTTTGGCCTTGCCCTTAGAAAATTTCGTTTTTGAGGAGCCTGACTGCTCCAGCGGGGATACGCTGGTCGCCGGTGCGGGATTAGGGGCGCTTGTCTGGGTATGCAGGTTCATAGTCATGGTTGTTTCTCCGTCAGTGTGAATTTCGTCTTCGTATCGCCTGACGGTTCGGCCTCCCTGGAATCGTTCTGGTCAGCAAGGGCGCGAAGCGGCTATGCATTACCTTGCTGACCAGGATGTGACGGGGAACGATTACCGGAAGCTGATATGAAGAAGAAAGGCTCACAGGAGAAAATGACGGCGAGCATACCCGGACTTAGCGCCCCTTATGCCGTAGTGGTGAAATGCTGTTATGCCAGCGATGGAAACCCGGAGGGATGAAACAGCTCGCCTGGCTCAATGCGGAAACACGACATAGCGCCCGGACGGCTTACGTTATATAGGGGGTTAGCGTGAAATGCGGAAATGGTCCTACGTTAAGCGATTTAAGCTTAACGGGTGATTTCGTTCGATTGAGCGGGAACCCTCGACCGTAAGAACCGTTAAAAATGCAACGCCTCATGAAAAGACTGACTAGGCCGCGAAACGCTAAATGACGCTGATGCTAAAAACAGGAATATTTATGATCATGATTTACTCCTGTAGCTTTTACAGTACAATATAGCTCTGTAGCCTATAAAATACAAAATAGCGATGACTACGATCAGGCATTACCTCACGGCAGATGAACGTGATGTATTCATGGAGTTTTTAAAAGACATTCGTGACCCGATAGCCAAGGCAAAAATCGCGTCACGCGTGAACAGGATGGCATCCGGTAACTTTGGCGACCATAAGCCCTGCCGGGAGGGCGTCTGGGAACTGCGTATTGATCAGGGGCCGGGATACAGGGTGTATTACAGCCTGGTTGGACATGAGATTGTACTGCTGCTATTGGGCGGGGATAAAAAAACCCAAAATGCAGATATAGACCAGGCGATTGTGTGCCTGAACGACTATTTGATGAGGTGACCTGATGACTAAATCCCGTTTACATGACGATGCGATGGTGCAGCTTCTCCGTGAAGACCCGGAATTTGCGCAACACTATCTGCATCAGGCCTTTGCTGATATCGATGACGAGGGAGGGCAGCAGGCCTTCCTGGCGGCGTTGCGTCATGTGGTTGAGGCCAGAGGTGGAATGAGTCTGGTGGCAGAGCGAGCGGGTGTTTCCCGGGAAACACTTTATCGAACGCTTTCACCTAAAGGTAATCCCACGTTGAAAACGCTCCGCCGTGTTGTGTCTGCTACCGGTTTCCCGTTCTCTCATCTGGCAACAGCACCCTGATTTTCTGGTTACCTTACCCCCTGAAGTCCGCTATATGCGGGCTTTTCGTTATGTAACACGTTGAGCGCACAAGTCCCATTGCGCTAAATACGCCCCAGCACTGAAAAATCAGGCACACATCAGCCCCACGCCCTTAATTGATAAAGATATCCGTACACCCGGGTAAACCGTAAAATCACAAAAAATAACGTATTCAGAAGAGACATAATCAATGACCAGCATTCAGCAGCGCGCAGAGTTACATCGTCAAATCTGGCAAATTGCCAATGATGTCAGAGGGTCGGTCGATGGATGGGATTTCAAGCAGTATGTCCTGGGGGCACTTTTCTACCGTTTTATCAGCGAAAACTTTTCTCTCTACATTGAAGCAGGCGATGACAGTGTCAGTTATGCAGAAATGGATGACAGTATCATCACTGATGATATCAAAGACGACGCGATTAAAACCAAAGGCTATTTTATTTATCCGAGCCAGCTTTTCTGTAATGTCGCTGCAAAGGCCAATATCAACACCAGACTGAATATCGATTTAAACAGCGCGTTTGTCGCGATTGAAACGTCTGCCTACGGATATCCTTCTGAAGCGGATATTAAAGGCCTGTTTGCCGATTTTGATACCACTAGTAACCGCTTAGGCAATACCGTTAAAGATAAAAATACCCGCCTGGCCGCCGTACTGAAGGGGGTTGAAGGACTGAAGCTGGGTAATTTTGAAGACAATCAGATTGACCTGTTTGGTGATGCGTATGAGTTCCTGATTTCTAACTATGCCGCCAATGCCGGTAAATCAGGCGGTGAGTTTTTCACGCCTCAGCATGTCTCTAAGTTGATTGCTCAACTGGCGATGCACGGTCAGACCCACGTCAATAAAATCTACGACCCTGCCGCAGGCTCTGGCTCACTGCTGTTGCAGGCCAAAAAGCATTTTGACAACCACATCATTGAAGACGGCTTCTTCGGGCAGGAAATCAACCATACGACCTTTAACCTGGCCCGTATGAACATGTTTCTGCACAACATCAACTACGACAAATTTAACATCATGCTGGGTGACACGCTCAGAGAGCCACATTTTGGTGACGACAGACCGTTTGATGCGATTGTATCTAACCCGCCTTACTCTTTGTCATGGATTGGCAGTGATGACCCGACACTGATTAACGATGAACGCTTTGCGCCTGCCGGGGTCCTTGCCCCGAAATCTAAAGCGGACTTTGCCTTTGTTCTGCACTCATTGAATTACCTGTCAGCCAAAGGCCGTGCAGCGATTGTCTGCTTCCCGGGGATTTTTTACCGTGGCGGTGCAGAGCAAAAAATCCGTCAGTACCTCATCGATAACAACTATGTTGAAACGGTCATTTCATTAGCGCCGAACCTGTTCTTCGGCACGACCATTGCCGTGAATATTCTGGTGCTGTCCAAACATAAGACTGATACCAACGTGCAGTTTATCGACGCCAGTGGCCTGTTCAAAAAAGAAACCAATAACAACATCCTCACAGATGCCCATATTGAACAGATTATGCAGGTGTTCGACAGCAAGGCGGGTATCGACCATCTGGCGAAATCTGTGACGCTCGAGGGCGTTGCCGCAAATGACTACAACCTGTCTGTCAGCAGCTATGTGGAAGCCAAAGACACCCGTGAAATCGTCAATATCACTGAGCTGAATGCCGAACTGAAAACCACAGTCGCCCGTATCGACCAGTTACGCACAGACATTGATGCGATTGTGGCAGAGATTGAAGGCAGCGAGGCGCAGCTATGAACGAGATGAGTTATCTGGAAAAGCTGCTGGATGGCGTTGAGGTGGAGTGGACGCCACTGGGAGAGTTGGGTGAACTAGTTCGCGGAAATGGATTGCCAAAAACTGATTTTACGGAATCAGGTGTTCCCGCTATTCACTACGGACAGATTTATACTTTCTATGGTCTTTCAACCGCATCGACAAAGTCGTTTGTTTCGTATGAAACTGCGAAAAAGCTCAAAAAAGTAAATGCTGGAGACGTTGTAATTACTAACACCAGCGAAAACATTGCTGATGTTGGTAAAGCGTTAGTTTATCTAGGTAAAGAGCAAGCCGTTACGGGTGGGCACGCTACAATATTCAAACCAAGTAATGGTGTTATCGGGAAATATTTCGCTTACTTTACACAAACCGATGTTTTTTCAAGCGATAAAAGAAAGTATTCAAAAGGGACAAAAGTAATTGATGTCTCAGCTACTGACATGGCCAAAATCACAATCCCCATCCCTTGCCCGGAAAACCCTGAAAAGTCTCTGGCTATCCAGTCTGAAATCGTCCAAATTCTGGATAAATTTACCGCCCTTACCGCTGAGCTTACCGCTGAGCTTACCGCACGTAAAAAACAGTACAACTACTATCGTGACCAGTTGCTGAGCTTTGAAGAGGGGGAGGTTGAGTGGAAGACGCTGGGGGATATTGGTCACATTGTGACTGGCCGCACTCCAAAGTCGTCAGACAAGTCTGCATGGGGCGAAGATGTTGATTTTGTAACCCCCAGCGATATCAAGAACGGGATGCGTAACATAACATGTCCGAGTCGTCGCTTGTCTGCTGAAGGAGCAGCATCGATGCCCAAAGCTCGGATCCCTAGTGGTTCATTACTAGTCACATGTATCGGCGCAGATATGGGTAAGACAGTCATTAATGCTAACGACTGCATCCCCAATCAACAAATTAACTCAATTACTTTGACCGATGATAGCGTTCACGTCGGCTACCTGTTCCATGTACTCACCGCTATGCGTGACTCATTACGTCGACAGGGTGAGCTGGGCGGAGGGACGATGCCTCTCATCAATAAAAGCGACTTTTCAAAGATTGTTGTTTCACTTCCTTCGTATGAAGACCAGGCTCGAATTGTATCCATTCTTGACAAATTTGACGCCCTAACTAACTCCATCACCGAAGGACTACCCCGCGAGATTGAGCTGCGCCAGAAGCAGTATGAATACTATCGGGATTTACTGTTCAGCTTCCCAAAACCTGAAACCGTCACCGGCTGACATCCCTAATCTTGCCGGTGAGGCGCATCATCCCCGGCAAGATAACAGCCCGCTTTTATTCACTCACCGGTGCCGGGCAGGATTCAGGCACTGGTTACCTTTGCCACACAGCAAAAGGGAGCGTTATGACTCATCAAACAAAGACCATCGCAGAATCAAATAACTTCATCGTGCTGGATAAATACAGCAAAGAATGGGAAGCCGGTGACAGTTATCAGAGTGAATCCGACTTAGAGCGTGAACTACTTCAGGACCTGAGCAATCAGGGCTATGAGTTTCTGTCGGGCGTAAAATCGCAGGCATCTATGCTGGCGAATGTCAGAACGCAACTCCAGGCACTGAACAACGTCGCCTTTAACGAAAGCGAATGGCGACGCTTTACTGAGCAGTATCTGGACAGCCCGAGCGACAGCAGTCTCGACAAGACCCGCAAGCTGCATACGGACTATATCTGCGATTTTACCTTTGATGACGGGCATCTGGACAACATCTATCTCATTGACAAGAAAAACCTCACCCGTAACAAAGTCCAGGCTATCCAGCAGTTTGAGCAGGCGGGGTCACACGCCAATCGCTATGACGTCACGCTCCTGGTCAACGGCCTGCCGCTGGTACAGGTGGAGCTGAAAAAACGCGGTGTGGCCATTCGTGAAGCCTTTAACCAGATACACCGTTACAGCAAAGAAAGCTTCAACACCGATAACTCGCTGTTTAAGTACCTGCAACTGTTTGTGATTTCCAATGGCACCGACACCCGTTACTTTGCCAACACCACCAAGCGGGACAAAAACAGTTTTGACTTCACGATGAACTGGGCCAAATCCGATAACACGCTGATTAAAGACCTGAAAGATTTCACCGCCACTTTTTTCCAGAAAAACACCCTGCTGAACATCCTGTTTCATTACACCGTCTTTGATATCAGCAATAACCTGCTGGTCATGCGCCCTTATCAGATAGCGGCGACCGAGCGGATCCTGTGGAAGATGAACAGCGCTTATCAGGCAAAAAACTGGAGCACCACGGAAAGCGGGGGCTTTATCTGGCACACCACAGGCTCCGGAAAAACCCTGACCAGCTTCAAAGCCGCACGCCTGGCAACCGAACTGGACTTCATTGATAAAGTCTTCTTTGTGGTCGACCGAAAAGACCTCGATTTCCAGACCATGAAGGAATATCAGCGTTTTTCCCCCGACAGCGTCAATGGCTCTGACAGCACGGCAGGACTGAAAGGAAACCTGGAAAAAGACGACAACAAAATCATTGTCACCACCATTCAGAAGCTGAACAACCTAATGAAAGGTGAAGCAGACTTACCGGTCTACCGTCAGCAGGTGGTTTTCATTTTCGATGAGTGTCACCGCAGCCAGTTCGGCGAAGCGCAGAAAAACCTGAAGAAGAAATTCAAACGGTTTTATCAGTTCGGCTTTACCGGTACACCTATCTTTCCGCAAAATGCGCTGGGTGCAGAAACCACGGCGGATGTGTTCGGTCGCGAACTCCACTCCTATGTCATCACCGATGCCATTCGTGATGATAAGGTGCTGAAGTTTAAAGTCGATTACAACGATGTCCGCCCGCAGTTTAAACAAATGGAAACCGAAACGGACGAGAAAAAACTCAGTGCCGCCGAAAACAAGCACGCCTTTCTTCACCCGATGCGTATTCAGGAAATAACGCAGTACATCCTGAAAAATTTCCGACAAAAAACACACCGCACCTTCCCGGGTGGCAGGGGCTTTAATGCCCTGTTTGCCGTGAGCAGTGTTGATGCGGCTAAGGCCTATTACGAAGCCTTCAAAAAACAGCAGCAGAATGCCGCCGATGCTGACGGCTCGTACAAGCCGCTGAGGGTGGCGACCATTTTCTCCTTTGCCGCCAATGAAACGCAGGACGCCGTGGGCGACATCACGGATGAAAGCTTTGATGTCACCGCCATGAACAGCAGCGCGAAAGAGTTTCTGGATGCGGCAATAGGCGATTACAACACCCAGTTTAAAACTAACTTCAGCACCGACAGCAACGGCTTTCAGAACTACTACCGGGACCTCGCGCTACGGGTAAAAAACCAGGACATTGATTTGCTGATTGTCGTCGGAATGTTTTTAACCGGCTTTGATGCCCCGACGCTGAATACCCTGTTTGTGGATAAAAACCTGCGCTATCACGGACTGATGCAGGCGTTTTCACGCACCAACCGGATTTATGATGCTACCAAGACGTTCGGCAATATTGTCACGTTCCGGGATTTAGAGCTGGCTACGGTGGATGCCATTACCCTGTTCGGGGACAATAACACCAAAAATGTCGTGCTGGAAAAAAGCTATAAGGAGTATATGGACGGCTTTACCGATATCGTCACCGGTGAGGCAAAGCGCGGCTTTATGGACGTGGTTACGGAGCTGGAACAGCGATTCTCCGACCCGGCAGCGATTGAATCAGATAAAGAAAAAAAGGCCTTTGTAAAACTGTTTGGCGAGTACCTGCGCGCTGAAAACATCCTTCAGAACTACGATGAATTTACCACACTCAAAGCCTTACAAAAAGTCGACATCAGCGACCCGGACGCGGCGGAAGCCTTCAAAGCAGCGCATTATCTGGATGACGAAAAGCTTGCTGAACTTCAGATTCTACGCCTACCGGCTGAGCGAAAAATCCAGGACTACCGTTCAGCCTACAATGATATCCGGGACTGGCTGCGCCGGGAGAAATCCGCCAATGATAAAGACGCGTCCACCGTTGACTGGGAAGACGTGGTGTTTGAGGTGGATTTACTGAAGTCTCAGGAGATTAACCTCGACTATATTCTTGGGCTGATTTTCGAACATAAAAAAAAGAACACGAGTAAAACAACACTGATAGAAGAAGTGCGGCGTTTAATCCGCGGCAGTCTGGGTAACCGTGCCAAAGAACGCCTGATTGTCGACTTCATAGAGCAAACAAACCTCGATGAGATGCCCGATAAAGCCGGGATTATTGATGCGTTCTTTACCTTTGCTCAGCAGGCGCAACAGCGTGAAGTCGACGCCCTGATAAAAGAGGAGAACCTGAATGAGGCGGCGGCACGCCGGTATATCAAGGCCTCACTGAAGCGCGAATATGCGACGGAAAACGGTACGGAGCTTAACGAGACGCTGCCAAAACTCAGTCCACTCAATCCGCAGTACAAAACCAAAAAGCAGACCGTTTTCCAGAAGATAGGGGCATTTATTGAGAAGTTCAAAGGCGTGGGTGGGCAGATCTGACTCCCGTCAGTGGAGGGGGCGTTTTGCCCTACTCCACTCCGTCTATTCGGTAAAGCTCTAATAGTTCGATTTATCGGTACTGTATAAGTATACCTTCCTCGTACCACTGCAAGCTGGTACTGTTTAAACACACACGACACACTTAAACAGTGTCGTTTTCAGAAGGCGGCTGCACTGAACGCCAGAAGCCGACTGCACTACGGCAGCGGATGGGGGGCCATCATGCAATGACGGGCAGCAGCCGGCCATGAGCTGACCTTGGTCAATTGGGCATGCAAAGTCTGCTTGCCATTCGCTGAGTGGTCATCTGGCAAAGCTCCTATTCGGCAAGTAGCTACCGGTCTTTGAATCCCACATCGACCCAATGGCAGGTCTTCAAGTCCGCGAATATGTGCTTACGGCTCAAATTGCTTGGCGTTCCGCTTGATCGCGAACGATGTTGAACCATCCAGTCGTGTCTTCGATGGTGGCCCACAGCTTCTGCGGAATGGTAAGGCTGGCGACATCCTGCAACGAAACCGAGAGTTTGATATCGTTGCCGAGCCCATCTCTTGCGTACGCAACCCAGTCCGGGTTCATCACTAGTCCCTGACCAACCGCGACAAGCGCAAGCCCTTCATCGATGCCCCGTTCGGCCTGTTCAGCCGTTCGGATCTGCCCCGCTGCGATCAGCGGAACTCGCCCGCCGATGTGGTCATGCAGAATGCGCACGATGGTACGTCCGCAAGTGCCATCGATCGGCGTCTGGTCAAGCGCGCTGCCGAGCGATGCGTGAACGTAGCTCACGCCGCCATCGATGAGGCGATCAATAAGCTGGAGTGAGTCCGCGATCCGCAGACCGCCCTCGTTTCCTTCCTCTACCGAGATACGATAGCCAAGCGCGAAGGGCCGATCGGCATGTGCCTCTATCGCGCTCTTTACGGCAGCGACGACGGCGAGCGGAAAACGCATCCGGTTTTCGAGCGAACCACCCCAACGGTCATCACGACGATTGGTCTGCGGGGAGAAAAAATTCTGGATCAGAAAGCTGTGCGCACCATGCAGCTCGACGCCGTCAAACCCCGCAATGATGGCGCGTTGAGTTGCATCGGCGAAGGCTTGAACGATTTCGAGTATTTCTTCCTCGCGAAGCGGACGCGGCGTAAGGGCGGGGGCAAACGGACCGGCTTCGCCCTCCACTGCGCTCGCAGCCACAACGTCGGAGACCAAAACTGGTTGTGTTTTCACGCCCGCATGGAAGATTTGAAGGAAGGCGGGAGCGCCGCCGCTTTTAGCGGCGGCTGCCAACCTCGTCAGGCTCGGAATGAAGCGATCGTCATGGGCGGCAAATTCGCCCGTGAAGCCGATGCCATTTTCCTGCACATGGGTGCACCCGGTAATGACCAGACCAACGTCTTTGGCTCGCCGGCGGTAATAGGCCTCTTCATCGTCAGACACCGTGCCATCGTCGTTGCTGGCCCATGTGGTCATCGGCGCCATCGCAATGCGATTGCGCAGGACAAGGTTGGGCGCGAGTGTAATTGGCTCGAATAATTTGCTGTGTTTCACTTGGTAACTTGCCTTCCGTTAGCGTCGTCTCGCGGCTACATGCGATCAACAGGGTTGATGGGGCTACCGATCGCGATGCCCGCAGAAATGGAATCAGATCGTGTAGTCGATCTGATTCATGTGCTCGACGCCATGCGGTCGCCGTACACAACGAACCTGGACAGCGAGGTTTCGATCTCCTGCATATCTTCCACCGTCAGGTGGATGCGATCAGTCCGCAGACGCTTGAGGGATTCCTCGTCATACTGAAAACAGTACAAGGGGCTTGCCCGAGAAATTGCGCTGGTACAATTCATCAAGCAGTTGCGGGAGCGCCGCAAATTCACGGCGAATCTGGATTTCCGGCTGTAGTGTCTGATCGGCCAGACTAGCGAGCATCACCTCGCCCGCCGTTGTAAGCTGTGTCCAGACTGCATCGCTGCCGTGCCAGTGCAGCGCACCGAGCGCAACTTCATGCAGAGAAATGGCCTGTTCGAATCCAGGGAAAGGCCATTGCGGCACCCGTCCCTGAATGCAGACCAGATGCCCGTTGGCCTCCAGTGCCTTGGCCAGCCGCATGGCGAGTTCAGGCCCCGTGCTGTCGATTACGGCATAAAAGTCTTTATCAGCCAGCATGGCTTCGCTGTCATAACATTGCGCGACACCGAGTTTACGCAGACGCGGCCAGTGCCTTTGATGGCACAGCGCATGCACCTCGAACCCGCGTACCAGCGCCAGTTGCACCAGATAAAGGCCGACCGCGCCACCTGCACCACTGACCAGCAATCTGGCAGGAGTACGCGCCGGGATTTTCTCGATCGCCAACCAAGCCGTCAGCCCGGGACATGGAAAGCTGGCAGCCGTGGCAAAATCGAGCGCATCAGGCAGGCGCAACAGGACGCCCGCAGCCACTGGGGTGTATTCGGCAAAACTGCCATGGCGATGCAGATTCTGGTGATAAGCCACGCGTCGGCCGATCCATCCCTGTGATACGCCCTTGCCTACCGCCACCACCGTACCTGCGCCATCCACACCGGGAACGTGGCCTGGATGGACATCATCTAGCCGGCCAAGCACTTTCCAGTCAACCGGATTGAGTCCGATAGCTGCATTGCGTACCCAGACTTCACCCGCAGCAAGCGGTGCTGCCTTAATGGTTTGCAGCCGCAGATCAAGCGGCGCATGACCGCCCTGCCAAGTCCAGGCCTGATACGAATCCTGCATCACTGACATATCAACCCTCCTTGCCTTGCCTGCAGTTTTTCCAGCATGGCCCGAGCCAGTGCATGATCCGGAAACGGGTTCTGCCCGGTAATCAGCTCACGATCAACGTCGGAGACCAATACTGGCTGCGTCTTCACGCCCGCATGGAAGATTTGAAGGAAAGCGCGCGCGCCGCCTCTCTTGGCTGCTGCCAATTTCTTCAGGCTCGGAATGAAACGATCGTCATGGGCGGAAAATTCACCGGTGAAGCCGATGCCATTTTCCTGCACATGGGTGCAACCGGTAATGACCAGACCAACGTCTTTGGCTCGCCGCCGGTAATAGGCCTCTTCGTCATCAGAAACCGTGCCATCGTCGTTGCTGGCCCAAGTGGTCATCGGCGCCATCGCAATGCGATTGCGCAGGAGAAGGTTGGGCGCGAGTGCGATCTGCTCAAATAACTTGCTGTGTTTCACTTGGTAGCGCCTTTCGTTAGCGTCGTCCGGCGGCTGCATGCGATCGACCGGTTGATGGAGCTGCCGATTGCGATGCCCGCCGAAGGGAAATCAGATCGTGTAGTCGATCTGGCTCATGTGCTCCTCGCCCATGCGGTCGCCGTACACGACAAACCTGGACAGCGAGGTTTCGATCTCCTGTATATCTTCCGCCGTCAGGTGGACGCGCTGCGCGCCGAGATTTTCGAGCAGGTGTGCCTCGTTGCGCGTGCCCGGGATCGGGACGATGTTCGGGCCTTTTGCCAGCAACCATGCCAGCGCAATTTGTGAAGGGGTCGCGCCTTTCTTGGCCGCATACGCTTTCAGCCACTCAACGATCGGCATATTCCTGGGCAGGAATTCGGCCGACAAGCGCGGGAAGCCAGAGCGGAAATCCGTCTTCGGATCGAATCGGGTATTCGTGTCGATCTTGCCTGTCAGGAATCCTTCCCCGAGCGGCGCCCACGGCACGAAGCCGATGTCCAGCTCTTTGCAGGTGGCCAGAACACCGTTCAATTCGACATTGCGGGTCCACAGCGAGTATTCGGTTTGAACTGCGGCAACGGGCTGCACGGCATGCGCGCGGCGGATGGTTTTTACGCTCGGCTCGGAGAGGCCGAAGTGCAGAACCTTGCCCTGCCGGATGAGCTCTTTCACCGCGCCGGCGACATCCTCGATCGGCACACTCGGATCGACGCGGTGCTGGTAGTAGAGGTCGATGCGATCAGTCCGCAGACGCTTGAGCGATTCCTCGACGACTTTCCTGATGTGCTCGGGTCGGCTGTTCAGCGCGATCGTGCCGTCGATCGCGAAACCGAATTTCGTGGCGATCTTTACCTGATCGCGGACGGACTGGAGGGCTTCTCCAACCAGTTCTTCATTCGTGTAGGGGCCGTAGACCTCGGCCGTGTCGAAGAAGGTCACGCCGTGTTCAAAAGCCGTGCGGATTGTTTTCAGGCCCTGTTCTTTCGGGGCGGGCGGTCCATAGTTCGAGCTGATGCTCATGCACCCGGCACCGATCTCGGACACCTGCATCGTTCCTAGTTTTCGCTGTTTCATCGTCGTGGCTCCATTGGGTTTAGTGTTTCTGTCCTGCGCCTGAACTGATCCGCTTGCGAGCATTGGGCCCATCGCCACGGCTGCCCCAAGGAAAGCCGAATTCTTCAAGAACTGACGACGCGCGTTATCTTCAGATCCGCGTCGATCAGGCGCTTGACCCGTTGGTCGACCAGTTTCGTCATTTGCTGCCATCGCCTTTGCCTCCTGTCAGTAAGGTTCGTCTGCAACAGGTATTGCAGAGCACGTCGTCAAAGTAGCACTCTGCAACCCATATGATTAGAGCTTATAATCGACTTACGCTTATAAGTAGGGGTTATCAATGGCGCGGGCGAGTGTGGATGATTTGATCTTCTTCCTGGAGGTGGCACGGGAGCAGAGCTTCACGCGGGCGGCCGCGAAGCTTGGCGTCTCTCAACCTGCACTGAGCCAGACGATCAGGACTCTTGAACAACGGCTGGGCGTGCGGCTGCTCACCCGCACGACACGCAGCGTCTCGACCACCGAAGCAGGCGAACGGTTGCTCAACACCATCGGGCCGCATTTTGACGGCATCCACGACGGATTGGCGGCGTTGAGCGAACTCAGGGATACGCCAGCAGGCAGACTACGCATCACCTCGGTCGAACACGCCTCGCAGACAATCCTTGCGCCCGCTCTGGCGAAGCTTCTGCCCGACTATCCCGACATCCATGTCGAAATCATCAACGACTATGGCCTCACCGACATTGCGGCAGATCGCTTTGATGCGGGCATTCGCCTTGGCGAGCAGGTTGCACAGGACATGATCGCCGTGCGCATCGGGCCGGACTTCGAGCAAATTGTCGTGGGAGCGCCCTCGTACTTTAAGAGGCGCAACAAGCCAAAAACACCGCATGACCTGACCGAGCACCACTGCATAGCGCTTCGCCTACCGACATCTGGCGGCTTTTGGTCGTGGCCGTTTGTGAAGAATGGGCACGAGCTGAAGGTGCGCCCCGAAGGGCAGTTGGCATTCAACACGATTGCGCTTCACCTCGATACCGCATTGGCGGGGCTGGGGCTGGCCTATCTGCCCGAGGATCTGGTGAAAGACCATCTGGCGGAAGGTCGGCTGGTACGTGTGCTTGCCGATTGGTCTGCGCGAATGTCGGGTTATCACTTGTATTACCCGAGTCGCCGCCAGAACACTCCCGCATTTTCGCTGCTCGTCGATGCGCTGCGTTATCGGGGCTAACGTAATAAGACAACGGGTCAAATCTGGCACCAGGATGAAATATCAAGACGCCATTCGAAGCAATTTTCCTGTCTATGCCTGCAGACCGGTCGATTGCGGACTTGTTTTGTCTAGGGAAGCGCTGAACAAATAGCGAGTTTTCAATCGCAAGCATCGGTTGCTCATTTTTTGAGCGGCGCTCGAACCCGGGACGCATCATTTCGACGCTTTCTCCCCGAATTCCTGCGTTTCCGTCCACCGCCGGGGCGCGGTGGGCGGATTCTGCCCCTCAGGCAGCCATCAGCCGCCCGCGTAGCAGATACAAATTCGCCAAGCCCACCAACATGTTGACCTGGGCCTTGTTCTTCGCCAGACCCCGGTAACGGGTCTTGGTGAAACCAAACTGGCGCTTGATCACCCGAAACACATGCTCCACTCGCGCCCGGATCGAGGATTGCTTGCGGTTACGTTTGCGCTGACTCGACGAGAGGTTATGACCGGGCTTACGTTTGTCCTGCACGCACCAGCGGAACCCCAGCGCCCTTGAGCCGCGTTTGTATTCGTCACTGGTGTATCCGGCATCGGCAAAGAGGACTTGATCTTCCTGTCTCAGTAATTTGGGCAAGAGGGTGATGTCGGCTTCGTTGGCGGGGGTGACTTCAACGCTGTGTACGGCGCCCGAATCGACATCAGCACCGATATGAATCTTCATGCCGAAATACCACTGATTGCCTTTCTTGGTCTGGTGCATCTCGGGATCCCGTGCTTTGTCCTGGTTCTTGGTCGAACTCGGGGCGTGGATGATCGTGGCGTCGACCATCGATCCTTTGGAGACCAGCAACCCTTGGGCTTTGAGATGGGCGTTGATTGCGCTCAGCAACGCTGCCGTCAAGTCGTGCTTCTCGAGAAAATGGCGAAAGTTCAGGATCGTGGTCTCGTCCGGCAAGGCCGCTGTCACGCTGTTGAAGCCGGCAAAGCGGCGGAGGCTTTCGATCTCGTACAGGGCATCTTCCATCTGCCGATCAGAGTAGTTGAACCAGTTCTGGGCGCAGTAGATGCGAAGCATGCTCTCCAGTGCCATCGGCTGACGGCCCCGACGCCCGCTCTTCGGGTAATACGGTTCAATTCGGGCCAGAAGCGCTGACCAGGGAACAACCGATTCCATCTCGTTGAGAAATAGCTCGCGCCGTGTCTGGCGCTTCTTGCTTGCGTATTCAAGATCGGCAAAACTCGCTTGGCGGGACATCGGCTCTAAACTGAATTCGTGAAGACTCCATTATCTCAAATCAGGGGATTTGTTCAGCGCTTCCCTAGGGGGGGACTTAAAAACTCCTGTCATTTTGCATCAACGAAAGAGCCAATCTGAGAAGATTGTGGAAGTGTTTTTCAGGTATTGAGAGATGAAGCAGATCAGTTTTTCGGAAGCGGAGTTTTCGGGGAAAAAGCGGGTAACGCGTCGGGAACGGTTTTTGAGTGAAATCGAACGGGTTTTGCCGTGGCAAAAGCTGCTCGACGTGATTGCCCCGTACTACATCAAAGACGGCAAGACGGGGCGTCCGGCAATTCCTCTTGAGCGTCTGCTGCGCATGTGCCTCGTACAGCATTGCTTTGCCCTGTCCGACGAGGGCACCGAAGACGCCCTGTACGACAGCCAGTCGATTCGTGATTTTGTTGGTCTGGATTTTGCGCGCGAAAAGGCCCCCGACACCACCACGCTGCTGCACTTTCGTCACCTGCTGGAGAAGCACAATCTCACCGAAGGCCTCTTCGCCGCGATCAATGCCCATCTGGCCGAGAAAGGCCTGATCCTCCGGGAAGGCACGATCGTCGATGCCACACTGATTGCCGCCCCCTCCTCGACCAAGAACAAGGACAGGCAGCGCGCCCCGGAAATGCATCAGACGAAAAAAGGCAACCAGTGGCATTTCGGCATGAAAGCCCACATCGGCGTCGATGCGAGTTCCGGAATCATCCACACCGTCGTCACCACACCGGCCAATGCCCATGATGTCACGCAAGCCGGCCATCTTCTGCACGGCAAAGAGAAGTGGATGCTGGGCGACGCCGGTTATCCAACCCCAATCCTGACGACAGAGGAAGAAGGCATGCTTAACTATTAAGTGACATAGCAAATCAAGGCGTGTCCAGATGTACCCACGTGCCGTTCGCGGCGCTCGATTGACACACGCCAGCCACGAAACGAACACCGAGCAGGCCATCAAGAGAATTCGGGAAGTGCAGGGCCAGCGGATCAGGTGCGATGCCGGCACGGCGGGCGGCGATGGCTTCGGCCGCATCCGAATACAGGTTGGCAAACGCTTCCGGAAAACCTTCCGGGTGGCCTTTCTTGATGCGCGATGCGCGTGCAGCCAGCGGCAACGTGCCGGGGCCGTTGGGCGTGTAGGTCTGCATCGGGGCATCGAGCGGCTTGAAACGCAGCACTTGCGGGATTTCCTGTTCCCATTCCAGGCTGCCCAGCGAGCCGCTGACGCGGATGCGCAGGCCGTTCTCGACGCCCGCCGCAGCCTGTGTCACCCAGAAACTGCCGCGTGCCCCATTACTCAGCCGCAGCATTGCGCCGGCAAAATCGTGCACCACGCGGCCCGGGACAACGCTGCCGACTTCGGCGGCGACCTCGGCCACCTCCAGTCCGGTGATGAAACGCAGCAGGTTGTGCGCATGCGTGCCGATATCGCCCATCACCAGCGACGGGCCGCTTTTCGCCGGATTGTGGCGCCAGCTGCGCGCGCGTTGCGCATCGTTTTCGCGCGCGTTGCCGCCTTGCACGTATTCCACCTGCACCAGCCGGACAATGCCCAGATCACCCGCTACGACCATCGCCCGTGCCTGGCGCACCAACGGATAGCCGGTGTAGTTGTGGGTCAGGCAGAAGACCCGTCCGCTCGCTGCCACCGCAGCATGCAGGCGTTCGGCTTCGTCCAGCGTGTTGGTCATCGGCTTGTCGCAGATCACGTCGAAGCCGTGCGCGAGTGCGGCGCTGGCGATGGCGAAATGGCTGTCGTTCGGCGTCATGATCGCCACGACATCCGCCCCGGCCGGATGCGCTTTTTCGCCGTCGAGCAACGCTTGCCAGCTGGCATAACTGCGCTCGGGCGCAAGACCCAGATCCTGTCCGCCCACCCGGCATTTTTCGGGATCGGAGGACAACGCGGCGGCGACCAACTCGTAGCGGTTGTCGAGTAGCGCCGCTAGCCGATGCATCGGGCCAATAAACGAGCCTGGCCCGCCGCCGATGACTGCAAGGCCAAGCTTTCGGCCAAGTAATGAGATAACCTGATTTAAAGACATCGTCGATGATCCAATTAGAATGTGGTGGGCGTACTGATTCCGATCACCCTTGGTTCCTTTCTGATGTTATTCAACCATCGTTATGGATGAGGGCGATTGTTAGACGGCTGTGGGCTTGACCTCAAATCTACAACTTGGCGGCACGAAGCGGCCATTGAGCCCGCTTCGTGCCGATACCGTTGGAGTAGTTCACACCCGCCAAAGTGATAGTTAAATCTTCAGAGATTGCTTTTAAAGAATGGCGACAATTTCTGTACCGCCTGCTCAACATGTTCTGGCTGGTCGTACAGGGTCATATGAGTCGCACCGTTGACCACAAACAGTTCCTTCTGCCCGTTTGCCAATTCATAGGCTTGTCTGCTTTGCCACAGTGAGCCTGCATCGCTCCCGGCGATCAATAGCAAAGGTTGAGTCAACAAGTCCCCCATCTGGTTAAAGGCTGAGAAGGCAATGTTTTTATCGATACTGGTAAATAGCAGCTGATTGGTCGAGTTTGGATGCTGGCCACGAGGTGTCCGGTAGTATTCATAGGCCTCGCGCAAGTCACGAGGGGTTTGTGCATCCGGTAGTGGAACGTAATTGACATAAA
Source organism: Citrobacter sp. C1 (assembly GCF_014596895.2). Classification (NCBI taxonomy): domain Bacteria; kingdom Pseudomonadati; phylum Pseudomonadota; class Gammaproteobacteria; order Enterobacterales; family Enterobacteriaceae; genus Citrobacter; species Citrobacter sp. C1. The sequence goes on along the minus strand of NZ_CP115038.1, from coordinate 15,735 downwards.
GCGGCGCAGCGCCGTTAGCCTCGGCGCTGCGTTGCTTGGCAACAGCGACCAGAAGCTTCAGCTGTTCGGATACCGGAGCATCGCCATTCCATCCTTTTCGGGTGGTTAAGCCAACATCCACCGCACTGACGGTGCCAACCGCTTTGATCCGGTGTTCTGTCATTGCTGCGTTGATTGTGTATCCACCGCCAGCGCAAATTCCCAAGGCACCAATGCGATCTTGAGCGACAAAAGGAAGCGTCGTCAGATAATCCACCCCACTGCGAATGTCTTCCACCCGCTCAGTGGGATTTTCGAGAAAGCGGGGTTCTCCGCCACTTTCCCCCTGATGGGACGCATCAAAAGCCAGCGTGATGAATCCTTGCTTGGCGAGTTTCTGGGCATACAGGCCGGCGGTTTGTTCCTTTACGCCGCCGCCAGGATGAGCAACGATGATTGCGGCATATTTTTTGTTTTTGTCGAAGTCCTCTGGGAGGTAGAGATTACCGGCCATTCTGATTGCGCCGTTTTTGAAATACACACTTTGAACGTGGCGTTCAACCTGCTGTGTGCCCAGAGCACCGGCGGAGCTAACAGTACCAGCTGCCGTTGCGACCTGAACGCTGAATACCAAGCCTCCCAGCAACGTTATTGTCTGCGCGGCCCGGGTCTTCAGGGCTTTGCGCCAGTTGAACGGCCCCGTACCTTCTGCAGCCTTGGTCCGACGGATATTCGATGTGCCGTCCGAAGCACCGAATTGTTTATCGTCATTGATGATCAGCATATTGCTCATGATGTAACTACTCCTGTAGTAGTGGGGCTTGAATTCAGTCAAAAGCGGTGGCTAACTGTTGTTTCAGGCGCGAGAAATCGTTCCCGATTTCGGGGTTCTTAAAAACATCAAAGCACGAGAAGGTAGGCAAGACTTCGACACCGCAGAACTTGTAACTGGCCGTGTAGCAGAGCAACGCATCATCGACGGATTTGCCGGCCAGAAAGATTTGATTGCTATCGTCAAACGCTGCTTTGGGTGCATTCCACGTCAGTGACAACATGTGTTTTTTGCCCTGCAGTTTGCCACCCGTGCCATATTGTTTGCTCGGATCTTCCCGGGTCCGGCCGTCGCCGGTCAGGAAACTGCCCTGCAGCATGCCGGCTGTGAAAACTTCATCGATGTACTTCTTGTAAATCCAAGGCGCACCGAACCAGAACACCGGCGATTGGGTGATGATGACATCGGCCCACAGGTGTTTTTGCACCTCTTCGTTAATGTCGTAGCCTTGCTCGATTTCGGTAAGCTGGACTTCGCTGCCGCGCTGTTCCATTTCCTGCTTGAGCAATTCGACAACGGCGCGATTGAGCTTGCCCGTCGAGATGCCTTCATAGCGCTGGTGCGTGTTGATGATCAGTACGTTTTGCATCGTGGTTCCTCTGTGATTGCAATTTGCGAATAGGGTGTTGAACCCTGATGTGATAGCCGCAAGTGTGCGCTCGACGTGCCGGATCACGGTTGCCGGATTTGATCGTGTCATTGCCTGATCTGATGAATCCGTGGCGGAACAGGAGATAAGGTGCGCTGAAGATGCTAGCCTTGGTTTTGATGACTATTTCTGCGAGAACAATATGAAGCCCGAAGCTTCCATTCAATCGACGAACGGCAGCGCGCTCGCTGCATTGGTCGAAAAAGCTGCCAAAATTGATGGTGACTACACCACGCCAATCCCGGCGTTAACGTTTTATCGCCGCAGTGCCGCCACCGAACCGATGCCGTGTATTTTTGGTCTGGGGCTAGGTGTAGCGGTGCAAGGTGCCAAGTGTGTCACGCTCAGCGATGAAATCTTCAACTATGGGCCGGGGCAATCGATGGTGTCGTCGGTTGACCTGCCCGTGGTGTCCTACGTGACACGAGCCAGTCCCGTCGAGCCCTATCTGGGCGTGCGTCTGGATCTGGATGCACGCACGATCGCCCAGGTTGCTGCCGAGATGAATTTCTCGGCACCGCTCAAGGCAACAACCTCACGAGCGATGTCCGTCGTGACCTTGGACGATGGTCTGCTGGATGTACTGATTCGGCTGTTTCGGCTTTTGGACGAACCGCAGCTGATCCCGCTCATTGCGCCACTGCTCCAGCAGGAAGTCGTTGTCCGCCTGCTGAATGGAGAACATGGGCCGATGTTGCGGCATCTCGTAATGGTTGGCTCGCCGAGCCAACAGATTGCCAAGGTCATCGCATGGCTGAAGCTGCACTATACGGAAAATGTTCCGATGGATGAGTTGGCCGCCAAAGCCCACATGAGTCCATCGACCTTCCGACAGCACTTTCATGTGGTCACCGGCATGAGCCCCCTGCAGTATGTAAAGACATTACGCTTGCAGGACGCCCGGCAATGGATGCTTAACGAAGATATGGATGCGAGCAGCGCGGCGATGCGTGTGGGGTACGAGAGCGCATCCCAGTTCAGCCGCGAATACACCCGCTTGTTTGGCGCACCGCCACTCAGGGATATCAAGCGGATGCGTGCATTGCCTGATTGAAGGCGGGCTCTATGTGCGCAGCTCAGTCAAAACGGCGCATGTAATCTCAAAATAAGCCCTGCAAAAATCGCATGGCATTATTAATACAATTAGGATGGCCTACACAGACTGATCAACAAACCCCATTTGCATTGCGTTCATTCGACCACCGTGCACTTTCACTTTTGTGAATGCCGTTTCCATTTCATGGAGATCAGCATGCGTCAGCCGAACATTGATCGCACCGAGATTCTCGTTCAGGTGATCCATGTTACGAGTCCCCGGAATCGGAACAATCCATGGTTTCTGAGCCAGAAGCCATGCTAGCGCAACCTGAGACGGCGTTGCATTTTTCTGTGCTGCAAATTGCCTCAGCAAATCAATAATTGCCCTGTTTACCGCCAGGCTTTCAGGAGAGAAACGGTCGAATCCAGCGCGGAGGTCTGTTTTTGCATCCCGCATTGTGCTCGCATCCATCGTGCCAGGCAGATAGCCCATTCCGAGCGGGCCCCACGGAACAAAGCCAATGCCTAGTTCTTCGCACGTTTTGTGGATGTTGTTTTTTCCGGGTCTCGTTCCATGAATGAGTATTCCGTTTGGACTGCGGAAACCGCTTGAACCGCATGCGCTCGCCGGATTGTTCGAGCGCTCGCTTCGGAGAGGCCGAAGTGCAAGACCTTGATCGTTATGCTTGCCTGGCGAAATGCGGTCTAAGCCGCAGGATTCGCGAATCACCTCGCGGGCGGAAACGATGCCAGCGAGGTGACTGCTTACTTGTTACCGTTGAAGATTCCCGAATGTTTGATCAACGCTTCCTGCAACCCAAAAAACTATCCGCAAGATGCCGAATACAAGGGCGATCCTGCTGATCGTTTCGGGGTTACTTCATGTGTGAGTCGAACCAGTCCAGTACCAGCTTCGGATTTTCCCCGAAGTAGTTGTAACCATCAAAACGCCGGTCGGTACCTTCGATCCAGAAGAGCTTCTTGTCTTTGGCAGAAATGGTGTCATAGATTTCCTGCACATTGGAAGGCTTGGTCAGGAAGTCGTTACGGACCTGTGCCACGAGCGTCGGAACGGTGACGGCTTTGGCATATTCCATCGGCCAGACCTGATCCAGGTGCAGGCCGGAGCGGTTGTAAAAAGCCTTGGCGAATACCTCGATCCCGTTTTCGATTCCGTTCATTTCCATGGCACGTTCGACAAAGACCTTCGGCGTCACGGGTTGTAATGCAATCATGGCCTTGATGTCCTTGAATTCTTTGGGGTGCTTTGCCATTGCCACGATGGTTGAATTTGCCCCCAGGCAGCGGCTGTACAGCGCGACCTTCATGTTCTTCGTATCCGGGCGCGATTTCGCATAGCGCAATGAACCGATTACATCCCGGTACTCGAACAGACCGTGCCCAACGAGTCCGCCATTGCCCATTCCGCTACGACCGTGATTGCGCATGTCGTAGGTCAGGATGTTGTAACCGGCGTCGTGCAATGCCTTGTATTCCGGGAGGAAGTTGACCTCGAAACCACCAAAATTCTTCCACGGGTCGAGATGTCCAGGATAGCCGTATCGATTCATAGGCATCGGATGGTTCATGATGATCAACCGATCCGATTTGCCCGGAATAAACCAGCCTTCCAGCGTAATTCCGTCCTGCGCCGGGAAATAGATGTCCTCGTACGCCATGCCATATTCGTCTGGCGTCCTCAAAATGGGGGTGCGATTGGAGTAGGCCATGAGATCGACCGTCGCGTTGATGAAGCTATCGATTTCTTGTTTGTTCATGCTGGTCTTGTAGCCGTGTGCCTGGCTTTCAGGCGCAGCAGGCGTTGGTTTCGTATCCTGAGCATGCCCAACGGTTGCGCATAGAGCGATGGTGGCGGCAACGATTGTGCGAATAATTGACTTGTTCATACTCAATTCTCCTTGAGTCGCTGGGTAGGCTGACTAAAACGAACCGTCCGTCGAGCGGGACAGATCTTCGTTAGCGCGTACGGCACTCAGGCGGGCTTCGACGGCAGAAGCGACCATGGCGAGTGCGTCACTCCCTGCGACAAAGATCTGCGGCGGTGTCGGCAACTTGGCGAGCTTGACCAGCACCTCGCCGAGCTTGTCCGGGTCGCCTGGCTGGGCGCCGTTGTAGCCGGACCACATCTGTTGCGAACTACCCTCGTGGGCGTAATCAGCGATGCTGCTTTCGGTGTAGCGGACGTTGCGCTCATCCAGAAAATCGGTGCGGAAGAAACCAGGCTCGACGACAGTGACCTTGATGCCGAACTGCTCAACCTCCAGGGCCAGCGACAAGGACAGTCCCTCGAGGGCGAACTTGGTTGCGCTGTAGGCACCGCAGTGCTTGAACCCCATGGCTCCGGCACTGGAGCTGATGTTGATGACGTGGCCCGAGCGCTGCCTGCGCATTACTGGCAACGCCGCACGCAGCACATGCATGACACCGAAGAGGTTTGTGGCAACCTGCCGTTCGATATCCGGCATAGTCAGTTCCTCAAAATTGCCCAGCAGGCTGTACCCGGCGTTGTTGACCAAGACATCGATGCGACCGAAGCGTTTCACAGCCTCGTCGATAGCCTCTTTCGCCTGCATCTCGTCGGTCACATCCAGTTGCACGAGAGCCAAGTCGTCGCCAGCAACGTCACGCAACGCATTGCGCAGCTTGTCGAGGTTTCTCGCACTTGCCACTACGCGGTCGCCTGCCAGCAATGCGGCCTTGGCGATTCCTGCGCCGATGCCGCTGCCGGCACCCGTAATAAACCAAACCTTGCTCATGCTCTTCCTCTTCGCTTGATGATTTAACCGTGCAGTCATTGTCTTGGTTGTGGTCGAAAAGGAGATAGCGTGATTCGACCGATTTCTTGCCCAATCTGGCGAGATTCCGGCTTAGGCCATTTAGTGATGGTTGGATGACGGAGGCGAGACCGATGCCGCGTCCGTAGGCTGCGCCGTACGGACGTTGTTACCAACATTGCGAGCGCGACCCAGTCGGAGAACTGCATGACATGAATCGTTTCTGAGTGTCGGCTCCACTCAGGTAGATGCAATTGAGGCTACGCCTGAGCTGTCATTATGAACGGCTGCTGTTATTTGGTTACCTGCCGTTTAATGGGCGGCAGCTCGAAGGGCAGCAATGGGTCGACACCGGCTGTCGGATCGTTGCCGCACTGAACAGCGCCCCGTTCCAAGTCGCCACCATTTATGCGGCTGATCCGCGGGAGAGCAGCTTTACGCCGTCCGGCCGCAGTTCGCCCTTGGGCGACACATGCCGGTAGAGCGTCTGCCGGGTAATCCCTAGTTCTTCGCAGAGATTGCCCACCTTGGTTTCCGGTTGCCCCATGCTGGCCATCGCCAGGCGTAGCTTGGTGGCGGTCATCTTGAAGGGGCGCCCTCCTTTCCTGCCGCGAGCGCGCGCCGAGACGAGCCCGGCGACTGTTCGCTCGGAAATCAACTCCCGCTCGAATTCGGCCAGCGCAGCAAAAATACCGAACACCAGCTTGCCGGCGGCAGTCGTCGTATCGACCGCCGCACCATGACCGGTCAGGACCTTCAAACCCACGCTACGCGCTGTCAGGTCGTGAACGGTATTGATCAGGTGGCGCAGATCGCGGCCGAGCCGATCAAGCTTCCACACGATCAGCGTGTCACCTTCACGAAGCGCCTTCAGGCAAGCAGCCAACCCCGGTCGATCATCGCGTCGGCCTGAAGCCATATCCTCGTAGAGATGTGCAGGACTCACGCCGGCGACGATGAGCGCATCGCGCTGCAGATCGGTGGATTGGGATCCATCCGCTTTCGATACTCGCATGTAGCCAATCAACATTGCGCCCCCTGTCACGTATACGTTCGATTATGTGACAGTGTGACCCAGAAAGCCTGGGGGGTCAAAATTTGTCACTTAACCCGTCATTTTGTCTAAAGCCCGCAAAGGGTTCTTCTGGCACATAATGTGACAGGAACTCCGGCGGGATGCCTTCGTTGGCAAACGTAACGCGCAAGCGCTCAAGGGACTCGGGGTCGTGCCTCCCATAAGAGACTAATGCGAACAGCGAACGGGCCGTTTCCCGATTGTGTCGTGCTTCGATGACGGCTTCGTGGATCGCATCCATTGCCTCTTGCCAGTAGTTGATTGGCTCGTTCTCTTTCTTATTTGCCGACAGGCCGTTGGTGAATTCTGTCTGCGGCTCTGGCAGGAACAGTTCCGCCTGCTCTCCGCCTGGACTCAAAATATTCGATTCGATCAGGTCAATCGCAATAGCTGTTGCCTCCAGCATCTGCAACTGAACTGTCGGGTTCAGAATCTCGTAAGGATGCCATAGGCTTTGCCCTGCGCGTAGTGGGTATCCGCAGCGTTCCCAGACATAGCGGATGCTGCCGGCAGAAACCCCGCAATGCGAAAGCGGGGTGTTCAGTTCATCCAGTAGTGTACGCAGCAGCCGAAACCACAGGCCGGCATGGATGCGTCGGCGCGGCAGCTCCATATACCCCAGCGTCAGCGCCTGCCAGGTGCGCCGGTCCATTGCCACAATCGCATCGCTAACAGTGCGCGGTACAGCGTCGACGTTCTGCCAGCCAAGAAGCCGCCCTGGCACGCCCCAATAGGATTCCAGCCAGCAGCCATGCAGCGGGCAGCTCAGCATCAGGGGCAGTTTCCACGCGAGCAGAAGGGCTTGGTTTGCCGGATCGTTCAGGCAGAGCGGGCACGCACGGTGGATCGTTTGGCTGGGCAGCCACGCGCGCCATTTCGTGATTGATCTCGTCTTGCGGTTGCGCTTCGGCAGCAGTACCGAGAACTGGAACGCATAGGTTTCCAGTGCGGCCGGAACCCGGTCGTCGAGACTATCCAGTAGCCACGGCATCCAGCCGGCGAGGCTCATGCAGCGCAGCCTGTCCAGATCAATGCCGCTCCGCTGGGACAGCGCCGTCAGCAACGACGGTGGTGGCGCAATGTCCAGATCATCGACCTGGCCGTGCCCGAGATCGTGTTCCAACAGATCGGGCACATCCATCTGGTAGCAGATGGCGACACGATTGAGCCAAGACGACAAAGCTTCGCCTTCTTTGGGGGCCGGGTGCAGCGGCCAACGCGGTGCCAGCCTCACATCAGTTCCCGCTCGAATTGGCGTCGCCGCTCACTAGGGCCGGTGTAGTCGGCCATGCTGAGCGTGCGGTGGTTGATCGCTTCCTCGCCGCTCTCCACGGCAGCGATGGCCGCCGCCATCAGCAAGCGAGCTAGTTCGCCGATGGTGCCTTCGCTGCGCGTGAGCAGGTAGCGGGCCATGTCCGGAGTGGCAATCAGGGAGGGGAGTCGCAGCGGGAGCGAAGCGGCGAAGCTGGCAAGCAATGAGCAGCAATCGTCGTTGGCCTCCCACACCGGCAGCATCATCGGCTCGAATCGGTTTTCCAGTTGGTCGTCCGAGCGAATTGCCAGGTAGGCATCGCGCGTGCCTACCCCGACCAGCGGGATGCGTAGCTCGTTGCCGAGGAAGCGCAGCAGGTTGAGGAATTCCCTGCGGTTGACACTGTTGCCGGCCAGGACGTTGTGCAGCTCGTCGATCACCAAAATGCGTACGCCGACCTTGCGCAGCGACGCGAGCGCCAGTTGCTCAATTTCCGGCAGCCGAGGGCGCGGGCGCAATGGCGCGCCCATCGCGGCGAGCAGCGCGACGTAGAAGCGGATTACCGACGGCTCAGACGGCATCTGCACCACCAGCACCGGGATGTACTCTTGGTCAGCATCAGAGCTGGCCGGATACGACCGCCGGAATTTCTCGATGATCATCGACTTGCCGTTGTTGGTGGGGCCGACCAGCAGCAGGTTGGGCATGCGTTGCTTATTCGGCCACGCATACAGGGTTTCCAGCCGGTTTAACGCTTCGACCGCGCGTGGATAGCCAATCCAGCGGTCGGCACGGATGCGCTGCACACGCTCGTCCGCCGGCAACCGGGCCAGGCCCTGCGCCGCTGGCAGCAGGTGAGACAGATCGATGATGGGATATTCGTCCACGGCTACCACTCCTCGATCTGGTCGAACGGTTTGGCCGGCGGCAGGTTGTCTGCCTGCGGGTCGGCAACGTCCGTTTTCGGTGGAATTGGCTTGTCCGACGGAACCGATGCCTTGAGGTGCTGGCGTCGATCCGCGTCGCGTCTCGCCTTGCGCGTGGCCTTCTGTGCGGTGGTCACGATCTCGCGCATCTGCCCGATCATGCGAAACAGTTCCGATTCATCCACCTGTTCGCGCCCTTGCTGCCGCAATTTCGCCAGTGCCTGCCGTTGCTCCCACAGGGTGACCGCCGGGTACGACAAGGTACGATAGGGTATTTCTAGGTAATGCTGCCCCTCCGGTTCCAACACCCAGATACGGCTGATGTCGCGCGGGTCGCGCCGGATCAGGAAGGCCGGCCAGCGATCGCGCCGCGCAATCCACGGCTTGAGCGCGTCGGTGTAGTAGTGGATGTGGTCGATGACAAAGCCGGTGCGGGTCAGGGCACGACGGATGATAGGCAGGAAATCGACTAGGAAAGCAGTGGCGCGGGTGACGACGGCCGGTACACCAACACGGGCCACGGCCTCGGCCCAGCGCGCCGCCGGCGGCTGGAGCAGGCCGTTGTGCACAGAGCCGTGATAGGTGCCTACCGCCAAAGTGAGCCAGCGCTCCAATTCACGCAGCGTCAGGGCGGCCTGGTTTTCGGAGTCGTAGTCCCCACGCTGATCAGGGTTGGAGAAGGTCGTCCCAGGCAATTCGTCGTGGATCATCTGCATTGCCGTGCCGATGATCCGCTCCACGATCCCACCGTAGTGCGGCTGCCCGGGCGGACGATAGTCCAACTGGATGCCATGCTGCTCACAGCCACGGCGCAGGGCCTCGCTTTTGAACTCGGCCGCGTTGTCCAAGTAGAGCAGCCTGGGCTTGCCGCTCATCGGCCAGTTCATTTCTACATTCAGCCCTTCCAGCCAGGGACGCTTGTCGCAAGCAATATGCGCGAGGCACAGGCCGACCGAAACGGCGGATGGTGCTTCCAGCGTGACGACCATTCCAAGCACGCAGCGAGTGAACACGTCGATGGCAATGGTGAGATACGGACGGCCAATCGGTTGCCGGTCGCGCTCGTCCACCACGATCAGGTCGATGACGGTGTGGTCGATCTGTATCTGCTCCAGCGGTGCAGTCACGGCGGGAGGCAAACCGCCGGCACCTTGCAGGTCGCGGGAGGCATCTTGCCCTTCCCGGCGGCGAGTGGTTTTGAGCGGGTCGAGGTTGGCGATCCGTAAGGCCAAGGTATTGCGCGCAGGCACCCGTAGCTTTTGCGTTTTGCAAGCCTGCGCAACTTCACGGTGAAACGCCGCCAGGCTGCGTTTCTGCTTGGTCAGAAAGCGCTTTTGCAGCAGCTCGCGGATAATGCTCTCGACATACTCCGGCAAACGCCCCTTGCCTTTGCCGCCACCGGATTGACCGGGCGCTAGGTCTGTCACGAGGCCGCTGCCCTGCCTGGCGCGGCGGATCAGGACATACACCTGCCGCCGGGACAGGCCAAGCGCTTGCGCTGCGGCATCGGCAGCCTGATGACCGACTACTTCAAGCGTCGCCAGCGGGGCGATGATCTCGGCCTTGCGGCAGGCATGCTTCCATGCCTCGTCGGACAGGGTAGCCACCCCATGCTCGGTGATTCGTGCGTCTGACGCCATACCCATACCTCGCTTTGGTGCACACGAGTATTAAGCATAGTCGAGATTGGTGAAGATGACTTCTGATATTTGGCTATCAGGAGCTGACTGCACTTCGGACGTTACGTCCAGTTAATTGGTGCAGTCGTCTTCTGAAAACGACAAACAGAACCGGTTCTCAAAAATGACCCAAACAGTACCGACCTGCTTTGTTCGCGCTTATCTTCGTGCCTCCACGTCCGAACAGGATGCATCACGAGCACGTAGCTCTATCGATACTTTCGCCACTGAGCACGGGCTGGCCATCTGTAACTATTATATTGAAAATGAGTCAGGTTCACGCCTGGAACGTCCTGAGCTTTTCCGGCTGCTGAAAGACTGTCGGCAGCGCGACATCTTACTTATTGAAGATGTTGACCGCCTTTCACGACTGGCCGGGAATGACTGGATCACGCTCAAGAAAATGATTGCCAGGAAAGATATAAGAGTCGTGGCCGTTAATGTTCCCACTACCTGGCTGCATTTATCTCCGGGGCTGACCGATTTTGATAACCGGATGTTTTCGGCCATCAATGACATGCTGCTCGATATGCTGGCCGCAGTGGCCAGACGCGACTATGAGCAGCGGCGGGAACGCCAGAAACAGGGGATCGCCAAAGCAAAAGCTGAGGGCAAATACCAGGGCAGAAAGGTTAACCAACATCGCTATGATGCCATTAACCGGCTGCTGGCCAGCGGCAGCTCCTGGAGCCAGGTTCAGAAGACCATCAATTGCAGTCGTGGCACCATTAGCCGGGCGATTAAACAGTGTCCCCCAGTTACAGCCCTCCCCTCTCTTTCCGGGCAGTCTGAGAGTGCTACCGCATTTTCCGTGACAGCCACACTGTGGGTGCCGGTGCAGAACGGCAGCAAATTTACCCGTGGGAAGAAAAAGGTCAGAGAAGATATTGCCTGGCTGGTTGAGTGCGACTATGACGGAAAGGTGTTGGACAACAATGAGTACAGCCTGATTTTTACGTATAGCGATGAGGCCGATTTGAAAGAGCAGATTGACGAACTTTTCGACGAGATATACCGCACAGCTGAGATACGTAACTGCGTGGTCGATGATATGACGCTAACCAATGATGCAACTAATCAGGGCTGGAATGAATACGATGGAGGTTGGCAATAATCTATTGAGAGAAGCCTAAACCAAAATTCCCGCCAGTTCCAACACTCAAAAAAAACACTCATATACTCATTTACACATAAAAAACACATTTACTCATTTGTGTTTTTGTGTATAATTAAACTCAAATGAGTAAACACACAAATGAGGTTTAGACATGAAAATTATCGCGTTCCTCAACCCTAAAGGTGGCTCCGGTAAAACGACTGCAACAATCAACGTCAGTAGCTGCCTTGCCAGTTCGGGTAAAAAAATTGCAGTTGTAGATACAGACCCACAGATGAGCCTGACTAACTGGAATAAAGCAGAGAAAGCAGCATTCGATGTTTACACCGCAGCATCAGAGAAAGACGTTTACCAGGTAAGAAAAGATCTGGCTGAATATGACTTTGTGATTATTGATGGAGCCGGTTCTCTGTCAGTTATTACTTCCGCAGCGGTGATGGTCAGCGACCTGATTATCATCCCGGTAACACCCAGCCCTTTGGATTTTTCCGCTGCCGGTTCTGTCGTCACGGTACTGGAAGCCCAGGCTTATAATCGTCCGGTAGAAGCTCGATTCCTCATCACACGGAAAATCGAACAAGCCACCATGCTTAACGTTCTGAAAGATAGCATTGCTCAGACGGGTATTAAGCCGTTTAAAACTGCGATCACACAACGCCAAAGTTACGTTAAATCCGTCATGGAGGGTGAGAGCGTTTTCGATACCAACGATGGAGCAGCAAAGGGCGAGATAGCCATTCTGACGCGAGAAATACTCGAATCATTTGAGTAAAAACTCATATACTCATTTCAGCATATTAGAGGTTATGTATGGCACTAACTAAGCAACATACATCAAAAACAATGAGTTTCGGTGAGCATCGAGATCTTGAAAAAGTCGTCAATAGCACACCCACGGGAAAGCAAAAGAGAGTCAACGTTAACTTTGATGAAGAGATACATACCCGCTTCAAAGCTGCGTGTGCAAAACAAGGTACATCTATTACTGATGTGATAAAGGATTTGGTCGATAATTGGCTGAAAGAAAATGAAAGTAAGGTAATGACTCCAACTTATTGATAGTGTTTTATGTTCAGATAATGCCCGATGACTTTGTCATGCAGCTCCACCGATTTTGAGAACGACAGCGACTTCCGTCCCAGCCGTGCCAGGTGCTGCCTCAGATTCAGGTTATGCCGCTCAATTCGCTGCGTATATCGCTTGCTGATTACGTGCAGCTTTCCCTTCAGGCGGGATTCATACAGCGGCCAGCCATCCGTCATCCATATCACCACGTCAAAGGGTGACAGCAGGCTCATAGGGGTCAGTTTGGATATAGAGAATTATTGTACGGTAAGCCTGTTTTTTGAACAGGCTTACCTGTAGCAATAGGGTGTACTCCCGCGCTATACAGCGTTTTCAGGGGATTTTGTCTTAATCGGATAACCTAAATGCGATACAGCAAGAGCGACAACCTAAAAGCGATAGCCACTGACGATAAATCAATCACTTACGTATCCTAATTGGTTAAATAATGTGCTTAACGTACAAAAATTTCCGATCTCCAAACTGACCCCAGTGATCGACATTCACTCCGCGTTCAGCCAGCATCTCCTGCAGCTCACGGTAACTGATGCCGTATTTGCAGTACCAGCGTACGGCCCACAGAATGATGTCACGCTGAAAATGCCGGCCTTTGAATGGGTTCATGTGCAGCTCCATCAGCAAAAGGGGATGATAAGTTTATCACCACCGACTATTTGCAACAGTGCCTTATTACGTGCGTTCTGAGGCTCGCTCAGTACGGCGGAGGAAGGGAAAACTCAGGGTGGCGTAATGCGCATGATCAGCAGATAAATCCTTGAAAGCAGGTACTCAGCCCTCAGTGAACAGAATAAGTCAGCGTAATGTACTTTAGTGCTGACCACGTGCTCTGTATGATACAGAATCTATCTACTATAAACGAAAATACAGCACGATCAATGCTCACACTCTATATGGGACGTTCGTACCTGGACATGATTATCTGTGTTCAATGTCCCCGCATGACCGTCTTAACATCCAGAATATTACGTTTCCAAAAAAACCAGAAATGATTAAAAAATGAGCTTAACGTACAATAATTTTCGATATCCAAACTGACCCCTATGATACTCGAAAGGCGGCCTAGGATACATATCCGCTTCAAAGCTGCGAGTACAAAACAAGGCACATCTATTACTGATGTGATAAAGGACTTGGTCGATAATTGGCTGAAAGAAAATGACAGCCAAAAGACTCAAATGAGTAAAAACACATTAACTCAAAAACACACCTATCCTTACCGAGAACACTGATCTGGTGCATAAACTTTTTATGTGCCAGATCGGTGTTGGCCAAGCAAAGCGCGGCAGCGTGTTTAGACTTACAGTAAATGGCGTTTATGGTTCATCTGTTGGTGCAAAATACGCGCAATCAGAATATCCGTATCACGAACCGTATAAAAAATGGCATGTCGCTGAAATTCAATGCGCATCACACCAGGAACGGTATGGTAGTCACGTCCCATATCTGGCATTCCGGCCAGTGTCTCGAAAAATGCCTCAAGTGCGTCTGTATAATGGTCTGCCTGAGCTTCACCAAATTTCAAGAGCGTATAGTCATAAATCCCGGCGAAGTCGTCTGCTGCCCGTTCAGTGAGTTTATACACGATGTCTCAGTTTTCTTTGTGCTGCAATATCCCGCAGTGATAGCGAGCTTTCACCGCTTTCCAGCCCAGCAATAACAGCCTGACGAATAACTTCATCGTTTGTTTCCTGTTGCTCCAGCAATCGCAGCGCAGAACGCATAACTTCACTCGCAGAGCCGTAACGGCCACTGTCTATTAATCGACTAATAAACGAATCGAGTTGTTCGCCAATCGTAACGCTTGTTGTTCTGGCCATAACGCCCCCTGTGTTAACTATCAACACAATGATAGGAATACTTGCTCCTGGTGTCAACGAATACACCCAAACGGATTTCGCCCCCTTCCTGCCAGACTGGTTTTTTAGCTTACTTTTAGCGATGAAGTAGGTAAGGGCGAAAAGCGCCTTTTCGCTGCATTGCGTCTCGTTGACTCCATGCCTCCGGCTAAGGCCGGAGGTGCTACTTAAAGTCTTTTGGGGAGCATAGCGACCATGCCGAACCGGCGCGGCCATCTGGCCGCTGCAAGGGCGGTCATTATCGGTTTTCCCCGTTATCCACAGAACTTATCCAGCGAATAAGTAGATCTTTAATGAAGTTAAGTAGGTCGAAGACCTGATTGTTTTGCAGCTAACTATTGGTTGATTGCAGATAGTCCCATTTACCTATTTGCAGGTAAGTGTGCATAAAAGATATAACGCCGGTGTTGATTGGGGTTTTGACCAAATATCGGTGAGGTTATCGTGATAATGGTGACTAAAAAACGAGCTGTTTTAGCAGATGGACAACGAACATCCTCCGCAGGGAATCGGATTAGTAAAAAGAGGGCGGGTTAGTGAGGCGGGGCTGTGCCTGGCTGCTCCATATTTACCAGTTCAAGCTGGTAAAGCTGAGTCCAGACCATTTTTTCAAACTGCTGAGGGGTTAGATGGTGTATATCACCCTTCATATCACGGAAAATACGCTCGGCCACCTGACGCTTTCGCTCATCGAACGGTAATTCGGCCAGCTTACGCCGTTGTTTGCCCTCAATAGCGCGTGTACGGCGGCTGAGTATCGTCTGATGGCGGCAACGTTCATACCAGCGCTTACGGGCTTCTTTTACTGTCATAGCCTCACCGGGTTGTAGAATGCCGTCCTCAATAGCGCGTAGGCGTTCTTCTTGCTCGGCTCGTAGCTTGTCCATATCCACACCGGTAAGACGCCAGCCTTCTTCTGTAATGATTATATGCTTAGGAAAACGGCACCCGTTCACATAATCCCACTCAGTTTCAGGCGCAAGGACTATGCCAAACCTCGCCAATTCGTCTATCAGACGCGACACCCTGGATACCGTCACGGCAGTTTCAGGGATGATCTGGCCATCTTCATTCCGTGGACTGAGTTCTTCAGCCAGCTTAGTGATGTTGATAGTGACAATACCGGTAGCAAGATCGGCTTTGTTGACGAAAAGCACAAACAATGCATCGAGCAAACGCCGGCGTACTTCACGGAAAGCTCTTTTTCTGTCCGCGACAGGTCGCAAAAAAGTGAAGATTGGATCGGCAGAAACACGACGACGAATAACCCAGGCACCAGAGGTTTTGTCCTGGCTCATAAGGTTACGTAAGGCTCGACCATGCTGTTTACTGAGAGGTTTATAATGCGCCGGACGCACGTAGAGCGGTAACGGACATTTACAGGCTGTAGAATGTTCGCCACGATGACGCTTGTCTGGGTTTTGTTGGGTAGAATTTATCTGGTTATTCAC
>NZ_CP115037.1:0-107458 GCF_014596895.2 Citrobacter sp. C1 | reverse complement strand
TCCAAGTGTCTCTTTTTATTCGACCGCTTTCGTGGCCTTTGCTGATTACAGTGGATAGTAGCACTCATCACAGCGGTTATCCTACCGTCTATAGTGGTTTTTCTACTCTCTACAGTGGTTGGTTTGCTCTTTATAGTGGCTGATCTTCTCTCTATAGTGGGTATCGATCACCTCTAAGGCCATGCGGCACAACGGTTTGCGGGATGCGGGGATCTTTTTGGGTCTTTGAGGGTCTCTTTGGTTCTCTTTGGGATCTGAATTACTGGATCGGGCCTGTGTATAAAAATCAGGTAATTGCAAAACCAGCCATCACTCCCCTTCTGGGGATAATGTGTGGTCGAAACAAACACGCCTGAACGCAAATCTTCCAGTATGTCTATGAATATCAGCTACCTGCCTTAGAAAAACAGGCACTGAGTTATCCAGTTAAGACAATGTCTCCTACTCACTACAGTGGATACCGACCACTCTCCAGAGAGGTTGTTTTGCTCTTCATAGCGGTTATTATGCTCTCTACAGAGGTTACTTTCCTCCCCATAGTGGATAGTAACCCCCTCTCAGGCCAGTAACCGCAACGGCTGGAGACGATCGGGGATCTCTTTTGATCTTCTGTAGGATCTCTCTGGGGATCTAATTATTGGATCGGTCCTGTGAATAATGGGTATAAGTAAAACAGGCATTTGCAAACATCGGTGCGCCTTGTCAGTTATCGTTGCCCCGGACAAAACTATTTGAATAAGAATTATGGATCTCAAACGCACGCGCTGGGTTCGCCGTCTTGAAGATGGCTCCTACACCATTGAATCGAACACTAGCCTGAACAAACAGAAGTTGCTCTGCGACCTGTGCGGCATTGCGTCGAAGTGCCCGATTAACGAAACCCGGCTCAAACTCCACGACGCCGGTGCGCACTTCCACCTGAACAGCTGCATACGTTACGTGCCACTGCTGGCATTTCGTAAACCGATCATCGGATTGGACGCTCCCTACTTCAACACACTCCGCTCTGGTGTAACATGGCGGGACCGGGTCGAGCCTGGCAAACTCGTTTGTCTGGTTGAGGCTGATACTGGAAATATCATCCGATTCGGGAGAGTCGATAAGGTCTACTCCGGCCCGGTGGATGAGATGCTGCGAAAACACAGCCGGTTTAACCATCTCTGCATGGGCGGAGAGAAGATCGAGAAGGTTGGCGAAGTGATCCGCAAATCCTACGGACACTTCCTGAACGACGACAGCCTTCTCACGGCCATCTACATTCGCCATGTCGATCGGGAGTTCGATACGGAGTATCACAGTGCTGAAGAGTTGAATCTTGTCGACCCTCGCCCAAAAGCTGGGGTAATCGACATCAGCGTTGCGCGTCAGAAGCCCTCTGAGACGTTTTAAACGTAAACTCATGGTTTTACCGGGGCATAAAATATGGTGTCTTAGAAAGACACTGAGAGCTTTAGGGATTAATACATGAGTGAATTTTATTCAAGGGCAGCGACTGTGGCAGACATGCCATTTATCATGGGTGAGTTCGAAGACGGCGCACGCAAGGGTCACTTCTACGAAGAGATCCTCACATCAAAGGGGGGTAAAACCTTTGAGAAGCAGACCAGGCTGGCAATCAAGACGAACGAGCAGGGTCAATACTCCGGGCATTATATCTACATCCTGCTGCGCCGTTCTGATGACAAAAAAGCTGGGCTAATTTGGTTCTGTGCCGCACTCGATCCAACCGGTGCGCCACGACTTGAACTCCGTGCCGTCAGTATCGTCAAAGAACTACGCGGGAAAGGCTATGGGTCAATGCTGGTGTCAGACATGATCGATTCAAACCCGAGCCAGCCGATGATGGCGAAGTGCTACGTCAAATCCTCGCAAATGGCCGACATGCTAAAACGCAGAGGTTTTCACCTTTTCGACACGTCCCCCAAAGGCACGCAGATGCTGTTTCGCGATCCAAAGTAAAAAGCACCCCATATGAGGTGCTTCTGAAGAATTAATCGCAAGTTGTTTTACCAGTGCCGTCTGGGTATACGATGGATTCGCACGACTTGCCGTCCAAGAAACTGTAGCTGCGAATAGTGCCGTCCGGATCGCGTTCTGTGTAGGACTCTAGCTTATTCGGATCAGCGTTCTTACGGCGCACTTCTTTCAGCTCATATTGGGCCTTGTACATCTCCTTGTAGGCTTCCTCTATGCGCTTCATCTTGATCTCCTTTGCCTCTTTGCTGCCGAGATAAGCGGCCATTTCAAGATCACAGTTGAAACGGATTTTTGGGAATGAAGGCGCGTATTTACCCATGACTTTGGTTAAATCATTGTCGTTGGAGACATAATAGGCATGGCTTCCACACAATTTGTCGGCTCTGTCCTGGGCAATAGCTACGCTTGAAGTGGAGTAAATATCAACGTACCCGCCAGCTGACTTTTCATCTTGAGGCGGTTTTGGCACGCACCCGATCAGAGCAATGGCCATCGTCCCAATAATTACGCGTTTCACCGTCCGTTCTCCTTTTTCGTTTGGTTGTCATCATTGAGTGACTGCGATTATAGAGTGGCTTGTAACATTTAGTAATCTTTACCGCTTCATAAAATAGGTATTCACTTACTTATATATTTTGTCATAATAATGTGCCTGTAGATTTTCTTATGTGCCGTGTTGTCTGGGTTTTTCGCCTCTTAAACACGCTTAACATCTGTATCAAAATAACCACAAAGGAAAAGACACATGACATTGCCATACGGGGTGATATCAGATCCCCATTATCATCGTTGGGATGCTTTTGCGACAACAAACGCTGACGGGCTGAACTCTCGACTGGAGATCCAACTGGACGCCACGAAAGAAGCTGCCAAAGCCATGAAAGCTGCGGGCTGCAAGCACATGCTGGTGGCTGGTGATACTTTCCATGTTCGTGGTGCTATCTCGCCTTCCGTCCTGCATTTCGTGACAGAAACTTACGAGTGGATCATCAAAGAGTTGGGCCTCGAAGTGGTTATGCTGGCTGGCAACCACGACCTCGAAACCAACGATTCCGTATACAGCGCCAATGCAGCGGCCTCTCTGCGCTCAATCGGTCTGGAAATCGTCTGCGGCAAACGTCCTCACTCCATCAAAATGGGCGACGTTACCGTCCACCTGATTAGCTGGCGCAATAACCACGCAGAGCTTATCAGCGACCTCAAAACACTGCGTTCCGGGCTGGATGGCGACAACCATGATGTCGTTGTGCATACCTCGATCAACAAAGCGATCCCCACCATGCCAGATGTCGGCATCGACGCACAGGAACTGAAAGATATCGGCTTCCGTTTGTTGCTGTCTGGACACTACCACAACCACAAAGAAGTGCTGCCTGGAGTGGTTAGCATCGGGGCGCTGACGCACCAAAATTGGGGCGATGTTGGCTCGCTGGCTGGCTTCATGATCGTCAACCCTGACGGCACATTCACCCACCACGAAACCTCCGCACCCAAGTTCGTCAACCTTGAGGACGATGTGGAAGATGACCAAATTCGCGGTAACTACGTGCGCTTCCGTGCCGTTGTTGAGAGCGATGAAGAAGGCATCAAACTCCAGAACGTCCTGAAAACAATGGGCGCGAAGGGTGTCGTCTGCAACTTCATCCGCAAGGCATCGATGATGGAAGGCACTGCCAGTACTGCGGAGACCAGCAAAATAGACAGCCTGGGCGAGTCCGTCGCGGCGTACTGCAAGATCGTTCACGACACTGACGGCGGCTTCGACCTGAGCAAGCTGGACATGCTGTGTCAGGAGATCCTGACCGAAGCGGAGAGTGCGGAGGCAGTGTGAGAACGAGCCATTCTGGCAGCTTTCGGGACTTCATCTCCACGATGAAAAGACTTGAACGAGGCCAGACGGTGATGTTCCACAAGCCCTACCCACCCAACGGAAACCCTGTGGCGTTTTACCTGGGGAGACTGAGCAAACAAGGCGTACTGAAACGCAGGTCTTTCCCGGCCCACACAGAGTTTCAACTGCGAAAAGGCCAGCATTTGAATCAAAAAGTTAGAGGCAAAGTATGAAATTTCTAAAGCTCCAGGTTGAGAACTTCATGGCGTTAGCCAGCGCCGAAGTTGAGTTAGACCAACGCGGTCTGGTGCTCATTCAGGGTGTTAATAGTGGAGATTCTTCTGCTGCCAGCAATGGCGCGGGCAAATCGACTTTGATGAACAGCCTGATGTGGTGTCTGTATGGCGAAACTGCGCATGGCGTCAAAGGTGACGACGTGCTGTCTACAGGTCACGAGAAAAACTGTCGTGTGATGGTGACTGTTGAGGATGAAGGAAAGCGTTACGCCATCATTCGCCACCGCAAACACAAAGAGTTCAAGAACCGGCTGATCGTCCGTGGTGAAGACGGTGATATGACCAAAGGCAAAGACACACTGACGCAGGAGTTCGTTGAACGCCTGATTGGTGCATCCAAAGAGGTGTTCATGGCGTCCATCTACGCCAGTCAGGAAGCAATGCCAGATCTGCCGGGTATGTCTGACAAGAACCTCAAAACCATCGTTGAAGAAGCCGCTGGCGTCGACCGGTTAACGCGAGCCTATGCCATTGCTCGCGAGCGTGCTAATGCAGCTGCCGCACGCATGGATGTTACAAAATCCAAAATGGACGCCTGTCTCACGCTTATCGAGACCGCGCAGTCAGAGATTGAGGCGGCCAAAGCGTCCTCTGATAGTTGGGAACGCGATCGCGGCGAACGTCTGGACAAGGCCCGTGTCGATTTGGCTGGCGCGGAGGTAACGCTGTCTGAAGTCGTGATGGAAATTCGCTCGCTGCCAGAACAGATCCGGGATACGGAAAACGCGATTGCTGGCGAACGCAGCAAGCTGGCCTCCAAAGAAGAGCATGACGCCAAACTGCTGAAGGTGCGCGGTGCGATTGCGGAGATCCGCTCAAGCATCCGCACTTCAGAAGCGGCACAGAACGAGTCGATGAACCGTGCTCGCTCGTTTAAAACCAAAGCAGAAGAGGTTGGCACAAAGGTCGGAGCACCTTGTGTTACGTGCGGAAAGCCCTACTGCGAAGAAGATTTGTCCACCGTAAAGGAGAGTTTCATTGAACAAGCGCGTAATGAGATCGGCCAGGCGCAGGCATCAGCAGCGGCAGTGGCTCAACACAAAGCTCGTCTTGAGAAAGCGCTCGGCATCGAGTCTGCACTGGTCTCAGCCACACCCGACGTCTCAGAAATCATCGCCAGAATCGAACGCCTGACCAATGAGCTAAGTGCGCTGCGTCATCGCGAACGTGAAGTTGTGGCCGTCGAAGCGATGGTGGCGCGGGCGCGTACCGACATGAATCGCATTATGGCAGAGGTAAACCCATTTCTGGCCGTTATTAAGCGTCATGAAGACAACCTGGCTGCCAATAAATCTAATCATGCAGTACTTAAAAATGAGTTAAAGAGTATTCAGGAACAGGCTCTGTTGCTGGAGAAAGCTCGCCAGGTTTACTCCCCAGCTGGTGTGCGTTCACACATCCTGACCTCTGTTACGCCTTTCCTGAACATCAGAACTGCGGAGTATCTCAACACGCTGTCGGACGGCAACATCGTTGCCGAATGGTCGACAATGGAGACAACGAAGAAAGGCGAGTATCGCGACAAATTCAATATCAGCGTGACCAAAACAGGCTCCAGCAAATCCTTCCAGACGTTGTCTGGTGGCGAGAAGCGTAAGGTACGCATTGCGTGCTCTCTTGCCTTGCAGGATCTGGTTGCCAGTCGTGCCAGTAAGAATATTGAGCTGTTTATCGGCGATGAAATTGACGACGCGCTCGACACTGCCGGTCTGGAGCGTCTCATGGGGATTCTGGAAGCCAAAGCGCGTGAACGCGGCACAGTGATGATCATCTCCCACAAAGAGATGAAATCGTGGTTCCGGGAAACCATCACAGTCGAAGTCAAAGAGGGTCGCAGCTATGTCGTTTAACTTGAGCCGCACGCAGTTTTTGCAGATGTTTGCCGTGATGCAGTCTATAAAGCTGATAAACCACCATACTGCAAAAGCAGCTGCGCCTGCACTTTTGTGGAAAAACGAAAACATTAATGACGACCAGTTCGCGGTATTAACCAGTCTGTTGTCATCGACCCCGATGATGCCGAGTTTGTCTACGCTGCCGTCAGGAAGCACTGCGCCGATCCTTATTAATCCATTTACGGAAGGTGGATATCTCCCACATTCTGGGCCGGGGTTCGTTGTGATTCCTGAAACCGGAACGCTGAACATCCAAGAAAATGCACTCTTCAATGCAATGGAGACGCACATCAGCACCGCATTCACTAATCTGATTCGACACGCTAACGCACGCGCGGATCACGTTGGAATGCCGGGTGCTGCCTTCGCCAGCTTCTCTGTTGACTATGACCGGCACGCGCCAATTTCAAAGCGGGCGAAACTCTGCTTTTACGAGGAGGGATGTGAAGTAGCGATTATTGAAGTTCTTCTCCCCCATGTATTCAGCGCGAATGAAACGGCTGCACACCATCTGATCGACATCATGCGGCATTTCATCGGCCAGAGCATGATCGATACGGACATTGCTGCAGGCGTTCTAACCAACGATAGCATTCACGTTGTTAGCGACATTCCGAAGCCGCCAACTCGCGAGCCGGAAAAGACACTTGAACAGAAACTAATGGAATGCCCAACCTGGGCTACGTGGTAAGGAGACCAAAAATGAGTAAAACCATTCGTGTGGTCGGCGTCGACCCTTCAATGAGCAACTTTGGCCTGGCGATTGGCACGCTGGATCTGGAAACGGATAAGCTGGACATTCATGGCCTGACATTGGTGGAAACCAAAGCTGGCGGCAACAAGAAGACGGTTCGCGTAAACAGCGACGATCTGCGCCGCGCTAATGAAATCTGGCGTACCGCCAAGCCCATAATCGAGCAGGCTCATATGGTGTTTTGTGAATTGCCGGTTGGTAGCCAATCGAGTCGCTCTCAGACCTCATACGGCATTTGCATTGGCGTACTGGCGTGCGTGGATAAGCCACTTATACAGGTCACGCCAAACGAGATTAAGCACTATGTTGGGAATAAGCTGACCACGTCGAAGGAAGAGATCATTCAGTGGGCTACGCAGAAGCAGCCAAACGCCCCGTGGTTGCGCCGTAAGCAATCTGGTAAGGAAGTGCTGGTGAATAAAAACGAGCACCTTGCGGACGCTGTCGCGTCGATTTACACCGGTATGCAAACAGATCAATTCCGTCAGGTTCGCGATGTTCTTGCAGGAATTTTATAAGTCGGTAATTGATAGGTAAGTACTTATCTATTAACATGAGGCCACTATATTTAGTGGTCTTTTTTATTGGGTGATACATGATAAGCATCGTAAAACGTAACGGTTCCACTGAGCCGTTGTCAGAGGAAAAATACAACCGCGTTGTGATGTGGGGAGTCGAAAACATTCGCAACGTTAGCGCGTCTGCTGTCGCTATGGGCGCTGCTGCCAGCATTTTCGACGGAATGACCACCTGCCAGCTGCATGAGGCGCTGGTAAAGTCCGCTGCCGATCTGATCTCTCCGGAAACCCCGAACTACTCGCAGGTTGCCGCGCGACTGAGCCTGTTCAAGATCCGCAAGGACGCCTTCGGGCAGTATGACTACCCGAATTTCTACAATCACATCGTCAGCAACGTCAGCCGTGGCGTTTACGATGAAGACCTTCTCAAGTACTACTCTCAGGAAGAAATTGCCGAGCTGGGCGTGTACATCAAGCCTAAGCGCGACGAATACTTCGGCTATGCCGCAACCGTGCAGCTGGCGAGCAAGTATCTCGTTCAAAACCGTGTAACTGGCGCTATCTACGAAGGGCCACAGCAACTCTACATGCTGGTAGGCATGTGCCTGTTCCAGAATTGGGAAGATGGCTGCGCCGGTAAGACGCGTCTGGAGATGGTTAAAGGCTTCTACGATGTGACCAGTACATTCAAACTGTCTCTGCCAACGCCAATTATGGCCGGCGTGCGCACCCCTACTCGCCAGTTCTCCAGCTGCGTGCTGATTGAAGCTGCTGATAGTCTGAAAGGGATTAGCGCTGCGTCTTCCGCAATCATCGACTACGTGTCACGTCGCGCGGGCATTGGTATTGGCTTTGGGCGTCTGCGTGCGCTGGGAAGTGAGATCCGCAATGGCGAGGCCACCCACACTGGCGTTATTCCATTCCTGAAACACTTCCAGACGGCGGTGAAATCCTGCTCTCAGGGCGGTGTTCGCGGCGGCGCTGCTACAGCGTTCTATCCGATCTGTCACTTGGAAGTAGAAAGCCTGCTGGTGCTGAAAAACAACCGTGGCATTGAAGAGAACCGCGTTCGTCATCTCGACTATGGCGTGATGATTAACCGTCTGATGTATCGCCGCCTGGTGCGCAACGAAAACATTACGCTGTTCAGCCCACACGATGTGCCGGGCCTGTACGACGCGTTCTTTGTTGATCAGGACAAGTTCGAAGAGCTGTACCTGAAGTACGAAGCCGACGAGAGCATCCGTAAGAAATCTATCCCGGCCGTCGACCTGTTCTCTACGCTGATGCAGGAGCGTGCCTCTACTGGTCGTGTTTACATTGCCAACGTCGACCACATGAACGATCACGGCGCATTCGTTCCGGAAATTGCACCGGTACACCAGTCCAATCTCTGCATGGAGATCACGCTACCGACCAAGCCACTGGCGTTCACTGACGATTCGAACGGGGAAATCGCGCTTTGCACTCTGTCTGCGTTTAACCTGGGCGCGATCCGCACGTTGGACTCACTGAAAGACGTGGCGTTCTACGCTGTGGCGGCACTGGACTCTCTGCTCGACTATCAGGACTACCCGATGGCTGCTGCAGAAATCCCGGCTAAAGCACGTCGTAGCCTGGGCATTGGCGTAACCAACTTTGCCTACTATCTGGCGAAGAACGGTTTTAACTACTCTGACGCTGCGGGCAACCAGCTGGTGCATGAGACCTTCGAAGCCATTCAGTACTACCTGCTCGATGCGAGCTGCCGACTGGCCGAAGCGAAAGGTGCATGTGACTGGTTCTCCCACACCAAATATGCACAGGGCCAGCTGCCAGTCGACCACTATCGCAAAACGCTGGATACCAACCCGGAGACCTCTTTCGAGCTGAAAATGCCGTGGGAAGAGCTGCGTGGCCGTATCCGTGAGCATGGTCTGCGTAACTCCACTCTTACAGCGCAAATGCCGTGTGAGACGTCCAGCCAGATCACCAACTCCACCAATGGTATTGAGCCGCCCCGCGGCCCGGTGTCCGTGAAGTCTTCAAAAGACGGCATCGTGAAGATGGTCGTTCCGGACTTCGCGCAACTGAAAGACCAGTACGAGTACCTGTGGGATATGCCGGATAACCGCGGCTATCTGACTAAGGTGGCCATTATTCAGAAGTTCTTCGATCAGGCCATCTCTGCGAACACCAACTACGACCCGACTCGCTTCCCTGGCGATAAGGTTCCAATGATGAAGCTGCTGGAAGACCTGCTGTTTGCGTATCAGCAAGGTGTGAAGACGCTTTATTACCACAACACGCGTGATGGCGCTGGTAAGCGTGATGACGACGATCAGGTGTCAGAACCTTCCGCTGCGAAGGTTGTTGAGCCAGAAGATGAGTGCGATGGCGCGTGCAAAATCTGATGAGCGTGGGGAGAAATCCCCACCTTTTCATTGAGTTGAGCACCTTGTTTAAACCAATAA
The DNA here is from genome assembly GCF_014596895.2 of Citrobacter sp. C1. NCBI lineage: Bacteria > Pseudomonadati > Pseudomonadota > Gammaproteobacteria > Enterobacterales > Enterobacteriaceae > Citrobacter > Citrobacter sp. C1. Next base: position 97,734 of record NZ_CP115037.1, on the reverse strand, counting down.
GATAACAATTTGTTTAAAGCCACTCGATAACATTCAGAGGGAAACACATGACTTATTCTACTTTCCGTTTGGGCGCTAACGACGCAACGAAGGAACCTATGTTCCTCGGCCAGTCTGTCAACGTAGCACGCTACGATCAGCAAAAGTACCGTGACTTCGAAAAGCTGATTGAGAAACAACTTTCGTTCTTCTGGCGCCCTGAAGAAGTCGACATTACCACTGACCGCATCGACTTCAATACCAAGCTGCAAGAGCACGAACGCCATATTTTTCTGAGCAACCTGCGTTACCAGACGCTGTTGGATTCCGTTCAGGGTCGCAGTCCAAACGCAACACTGCTGCCGCTGATCTCCATTCCTGAGCTGGAGACATGGGTCGAGACCTGGTCGTTCTCTGAGACGATTCACAGCCGCAGCTACACGCACATTATCCGCGGTATGGTGGATGACCCGAGCATCGTTTTCGACGGCATCGTCACGGACGAAGAGATCATCAGCCGGGCTGTAAGCATCTCAAGCGAATATGACAGACTGTACGAAATGACCTGCGCTCGCCAGCATCTTGGCGAAGACGAATTTGAACGGCTGTATGTCAGCGAGTTTGATGGCAAGCCCTACCCTCTCCAGCGCCAGCTGTTCCGAACACTGGTGTCGGTGAATGCACTGGAGGCGATTCGCTTCTACGTGAGCTTTGCGTGTACGTTCGCCTTTGGTGAGCGGAAGCTGCTGGAGGGCAACACGAAGATCATGCGCTTTATCGCGCGTGACGAGGCTTTGCATTGCGAAGGTACTGAACGCATGATCCGCTTTATGCGTACCGGTCGTGAAGGTCTGATGTGGAAGATGATTGCCGCAGAAGAAGAGAGCTTCATCTATCAGACCATGATGGACGTGGCCGGGCAGGAAATGCGCTGGGCTGACTATCTGTTTAAAGACGGCTCAATGATTGGCTTGAATGCCGACATCCTCAAAAGCTATGTGAAATACCGCACCAACCTGGCAATGCGTCGTCTTGGGCTGCGACCGCTGTTCCCGGAAATCAAAGACGATCCACTGGTATGGATGAACAAATGGCTGCTGTCAGACACCCTGCAGATCGCTCCGCAGGAAGCTGAACAAAGCAACTACCTCGTTGGCCAGATTGACTCCGCTGTCGATCGCTCCGGCCTAAGCCAGTTCGCAGACCTTTAAGCCGAGTTTAACCACTTTGTGGCCTGGCGCTGCTGGGTCACAATTGACGTATCAAATGAAGTCCAAAGGAAAGAAAGAAGACATGAAATTTACGAAACTGACCGATCATCTGAAACTTGCCGCAGACAAACTCGTGGGATTTAAGCCAGAGCCTTACGAGTTGAATCCCGGTTTTGGCAAGGCAACGGAAAGCATCTACCTGATGGTTGACCAGTTCCACACACTGTTTCAGCACCCACGCCGTGCCATTCCAGATCCGGCACTACTGCGTCTGCGTGCCAAGCTGATCCACGAAGAAGCTGTTACCGAGGGCATCCCGGCAGCTAAAAACGGGGACATGACGGCGCTGCTGGATGCGATGGCTGACTTCCTTTACGTGGGCGTCGGCACAATGGTGGCCATCAAAGGCGGAATCTCTACGGGCATGAGCTACTACACCCAAGAGCAGAGTGTTGATCGCTTCATCCACACCATCATGGTTCCGGGCAACACGGTCTTTGACGATATGGCCATCCCGTTTGAAGAAGCAAAAGAAGCTGCATTAATGCTGAATGCGCTGGCTGACAAACTCGAAGCGAAGCCGATAAGCGATTCCGAATTGGTGCAGGAGCTGCGCCGCGTGATGAACAAAATCTACGTTGCCTGCATGATGACCTACCGCCTAGCTGATTTTCTCGGTATCGATATTGTTGAGCTGGTGGCAGAAATCCATCGTTCCAACATGACCAAGCTGTGGCCGGCTGACGCCGAAGAGCGTCGTGTGGCGGTAGAGAATTGCAAATACGACAAGGAAGATCTGGGCTTCCGCCACGCTGAAGGGACTGACATGATGATTGGCTTCAGAGTTTCTGATGGCAAGATCCTCAAATCCCCAACCTACAGCGATGTGGATCTGACTCGCTTTGTTGAGAAGGCGAAAGCCTCATTTCTTTACGAGATGGTAAAAAAATAATTGTAAGTATATACTTATCATTATATATTGCCTGGGCGTGTTTTATTGTCCAAGTTCTTAATTGCTCATTGCAATGGTGGCCTAAGAGCCACCATTTTTTTTACTCCCCTCCTAGCCTTACACACTTCTGACAGATAAACTTGTATAAAATAATATGTATGTACTTACTTATCTTGTGTGAGGTTGATTTTGTCTATCCTACTGAATCGAGACTTTACGAACGGTCAGTTTGCCAGTGGTTCGTATGCCAAAGTGGTTGAAACGGTGCTCAACACTGGCGTTCACGCGGGTGATCGCACCGGAACCGGCACAAAAAGCGTTTCATATGTCCCTTCCTACTACATGCTGACGGGCGGCTCTGTTCCACTTATCTCCGGAAAAGCCGTCAACCTGAAGCCGTTACTGGTTGAGCTGGAGTGGTATCTCAAAGGAACGGGCAACATCCAGTTCCTGAAAGACAATGGCGTCAAAATCTGGGATGCCTGGGCTGATGAAAATGGCGATTTAGGCCCGGTCTATGGCAAACAATGGCGTCGGTGGGAAGATACCCGCATCGTGAGCCATAGCGAGTATTTGAGCAAAATCGACACGTTCCGTGAGCGCGGGTACAAGGTCGAGGGGTATCTGGGCGTAAGTGAAGATCGCGTTGTGTTGTCCCGTGAAATCGACCAGCTACAGCGTATCGTTCACACGCTTCGCACCAACCCGACAGATCGTCGCATCCTGCTGAATGCCTGGAATGTTGGCGAACTGGAAGATATGAAGCTGCCGCCATGCCATTTCGTGTTTTCACAGTGGAGTCGCGAGCTGGACTTTGAGACTCGACTGACGATGGCCACCGACATTGGCATCCAGCACAACCGCCACGGCCACGAATCCATTTACACCCAGATGCTGTGTCTTCTGGAAAGAGATGGCGGCATTACTGAGAACATGCTGGACGAGCTGGGCATCCCGAAACGCATTCTGAACTCATGTCTGGTGCAGCGCAGCGTCGATACCTTTGTTGGTATGCCGTTCAACATCGCCGGTTACGGCATTCTCACCCACTTCCTCGCGAAGATCACCGGCCACATGGCTGGCGCATTCGTGCATTTTGGCTTTGACGTTCATCTCTACGACAACCACATGGAAGGCGTTGAGGAGCTGATGAAGCGCGAGCCGCCCAAAGAGTCCGACCCGGTTGTCATTTTTCCGCATGAATGGGCCGAACTGGACGACTTCAAATGGGAAGGTGTGCAGGTGTGCGGCTACAGCCCTCTTCCGTGGATCAAGGTTCCAGTGGCGGTGTGATATGGCCAGAGGGATGTATGTGTTGTGTGAAATTGAAGGTGTGCTGGCGAGAGCCAGCCATCGCAAAGCAGTGTCTGATGCGGATGCAGGCGCTCTCATTGCCGGTGATGAACTCATCTTTCCCACCAGCCGCATGTTGCGTGGTTTTGCTCGCTCCGGTGCTGAAGTGGTGCTTATCAGTAGTCGTCCGGAAGCGCTCGAAGGCCCAACCAAACGCTGGCTGAAGGACTTCGGCATTGATTATGACTGGCTCCACCTGGTTCCGCGCGGTGTCAGTTTTGAAACCCATATCAAGCGCACGCTGGCAGAGCACAAAGGCGACTTACTTATCGCCGCACTGGTTCATGATCCGCGTCTGCGTTCTGCGCTGGCAGATTCTCACCAGCGACCAACCATCTATGAGGTAAGCCAATGAAGATGATTGCAGCTGTCGGCCGCAACTATGAAATCGGTATTGGCAACGAACTTCCCTGGCGTTGCCCGACCGATCTGAAACTGTTCAAACAACTCACCAAAAACGCCACTGTCGTGATGGGACGCAAGACGATGGAAAGTCTCAAGCGCCCGCTGCCAGAGCGCCATAACCTCGTTTTGACGCGCTCTCGTGGGTATATCCCCAATGGTTTCTACCCCGCTGGCATCGATGACGTTTTGAGACTGCCAGATCCGGTCTGGGTGATTGGTGGCGGGCAGATTTACTCGCTCTTTATGCCACACGTAGAAGAGATCTGGCTGTCGCATATTGGCGTGGATGTGCCGGGCGCGGATGCGTTCTTCCCGGCGCCAATGATGCGTTCTTTAGGGTTCGTACCAGTCGAAACGGCTTATACCCAACGTGCAAATGAGGATGAGCCTGGCTTTTTGCAGATCGTATACAGAAGGTCGTAATGGATTACCGGATTGGAATCACTGGCGCACAGGGCAGTGGAAAAACAACCCTGGCAAGGTACATCGATGCGCATTATGGCATTCCGTATGTGGATGCCGGCGTTGGCAAGCTGATGAGCTGTCTGGGGGTGAAGGTTGGCGAGCGTTTGCCCCTTTACGAACGTCTTCAGGTTCAGATGGAGATTGCCAGACACATCGAGATGATCACCCGCGGCGTTGAAGGTTTTGTTATCGACCGCACGCCAGCCGATGTCATGGCTTATACGCTTGACCTGGTCGGCCAGACCAACGAAGACCGCTGCATCGAGCTGGCTCTCGACATTGAGCAGTTTTGCCACAAAGCGGCCATTTCCAACTTCAATGCTATCGCGGGTCTTCGCCCGGGCGTTGAGCTTTCCAGCAAAGATCTCGCGCGTCCCCAGCGAGGATCGCTTGACCGTCTCTATGTTGCTCGCATCGATGCACTTATGTGCGGTGAGCTGACGAAAATCAACACGCTTCCCCAAACCGGCGATCTGCAGGTGTTCGTTATTTCTGAAAAGTGCCGCACAGTTGAAGCGCGAGCCAGATCGGTATTGCGAGTGCTGGACAGAGCCGCTGAAAACATCGAGCGCCGTATAACAGGACGAGTGACCTTCCACTGAATGTTGCTCCCCTGTTGGGCAGTGTGACAATAAGACACGCGAAATGAATCGAGGAAAAACAGAATGATAGACGAACTTCCCCTCTCGGATGAATTAGATCGTAAAGCGATTGAAGCACTGATCCGCATTGCTGACGAACAATCCCGCTCTTTGATGAGTGAACGTGAAGCACGTCTGGCTATCCGCGCAGTGTTTGAGTCCGTTCAAGGGCTTGTTGGGGAAGAGGTTGGCGAAGCCATCAATGTGGCGATGTCGCAGTTCAATGGCGGCACCAAGCGCCCTCTGTTTCCTATGCACCTCAAACTCTCAGGCGGTACGGTTCTGTACGTGTCCGTTTGCCTGGAGACCAACCAAATCCAGATCCTCAACACATCAACGGGCGAATGGCGCGAGCCGGTCGTCTGCGAAAGTGGCGAGGACGCACTGAAAAAGGCTGCTCAGTTTGTGCGTGGCGCACTGCTGAAAGGCGCGAAGAAGCTGTAAGGAGTACGAATGACCACGATTGTCGGTGGCGTCGATATTGAGTCCACAGGGCTGGACTTCACATCCGGCCACAAAATTATCGAAATCGCGATAACCCGTTATGAACTGGAAACCCAGAAGCACATCGACAGCCTTGAGATGCGCTTCAACCCGCGTCGCAGTATCGATCCGAAGGCGCAGGCAGTGCATGGCATTTCACTGGAAGATCTGGCGACGGAACCGCTACTGGCTGACCACGCAGGCAAGATTGCTGCGTACATGGGCGCATGTAGCGCGTTAGTCGCCCATAACGGAGAGGCTTTTGACCTTCCGTTCATTCGCCACGAGTTCGGTAGCTATGGGGTGAAACTGCCAGATATCCCTCTGGTTGACTCCATGCTGGATGGCTTGTGGGCTACCGAGGATGGGAAGCGCCCACGCCTGGAAGAGCTGGCGTTCTCACTTGGGTTCACTTACGACCGTGAGAAGGCCCACAGCGCTCTCTACGATACTGACCTGATGATGCAGTGTTTCTTCAAAGCCCGAGAGAAATACGGCTTCTTCAAACTCCCATTCGAAAGCGCCTGATGGCGCTTTTTCTTTGCCTTCAGTTCTTCTAACTGCCTGTAATTATGACTTTTCCGCCTGATAGGTTTTGCCAGAATACGCTCAACCAAAACGCGGAAACGCACCAACGAAAACATAAGGAGTTAAAAATGAGCGCAGTTACAAACACTGTTAAAAACGATGACCTGGACGAACTGACTGCAATGTTGAAATCTCTCGACGAACCAGTGCAGAAAGCTGCGAAAATGAGCGGTGTCGACGAGATCGACGATCTTCTCTCTGGTCTGGATGATGCAATCGCAAAACCAGTAGAGGCGGTGGCGGATGAAGTCATGAATGCCAGCTCTACCGGCGATCTGAGTAGCGTTCTGGAAGAGCTTGAGATTGAGCACGAATCGGTGAAGGTCGAGGAACCAGAGCGTGACCTTGTTGCGGAGATAGTGAACGAGCCAGCGCCTGAACTTGACGCTCGAAGTACTGAGACTACCGGTACAGATCCAACCTCTTTACCTTCAGTGGCGTCAGAGCCTAAACCTGAAGAAGAGCAGCCAAAACGCCAGAAGGCAAAATCAGAGCGTACCCCGGCCAAACCTCGCTTCACGCTGGAAGGTAAGGACGAATCGTTCTATGCGACAGCCGGTCTGGAAAGTGAGAGCTTTACTGCCGCATTCGAAGGGGCGCCAGTCAAAGCGAAAGACAAGATCTTAAACCTTTTGAACTGGTTTAGTGGTGGGCCGGAAATCAGCGTCTACACGGTAATCGCAATGCGCCATATCCTTGACGCGAACACGGCGACCAGCAATAGCATTAAACTGGCGCTAATGAGCAACCCGGAGAAACCATATCCGCTCAACACCGCTTCGACTCAGGCTGGCCAGATGATGGCTGTGTTTCCAGCTACTGGCATTGCCACCAGGGAAGGTGGAAATCTAACCCTTAATAAAGAGTCGCCGATCGTCAAAAAATTCATAGCGGAGTATTCCATTGGATGATGTTCCCCTACCCGATATAAAGCCCCCTGAGAGCTTTAGGACGCTGGGTAAGCTAATTGCATACCCAGCATCGATAAAACGCGCCAGAGAGCTTCCCGTTTGCGAATCTGGCGCGTTCTTCTTTGTTTGCTATCCGTTGGATTAAATGAAAAAATAGGTAAGTATTTATCTATCAGAGCAAAGTAATGATCGCAGCCGAAAAAATCAAAAAGCGAGAGCGTGATGCCTCTCTTCGCGACCTTTGGCGCACACCGCAGTGGTTGTTTGTCGCCATCCAACGTTACATAGGCGTAAAGTTCGATGTGGACGTCGCCTGCAACAAAGATAATGCTCTCCTGCCGAACTTTATCGGTGTTGAGCGTGATGCGCTCAAGTGCAGCTGGGGAGAACCTGGCACTGTGGCGTTCCTTAACCCGCCCTACTCCAAAATCACCCCCTGGATAGACGCAGCCATTCGCGAGCAGGCGCGTGGAGTGACGACAGTCATGCTGATACCACAATCCCTCGATACGCAGTGGTACGAGCGTGCGGCTGAATGCGCCAACGAAACCGTCATCTTGTCTGGCGGCCGCGTGGCGTTCGTTGAGCCGGATGTTGAACTTGGGCTGGTGGAGGTGAACATCAACCCTGGTGGTAGCATGTTGCTTATCTTCCGTGGCTACTGTCAGGAAGCTGGGCACACCATCAGCAAGATACCGCTGGCGGTGATGAAAAAGCTGGGTGGTTATGATCCTGCCAATGTTGTCAGGAAGAAGAGACCACGTAAAAAGGCAGCGTAAACACCAGTCTGGGAGTTAGTTTGAGAACCTGCTTCCGTATATATAAATAACTAAGCACTAATTATTAATATATACAGACGCAGGCTTTTTAAGACGTGATTTCCAAACAACTCCCAGACCGTTTTACACCTCCAGAACCCACTGGAACCCCTCTCCAGACGCTCTAGAATCGATTTTATGAACCACAGTAAGGAAAACTATCATGGTATACCCGACGAACGTCGTAGCGCTCGTTGAGAGCGATTTTCTGGCCAAAGTGCGCGACATGATGAAAGATCGCGATAAGGCTTTCAGTCTCTACGAATGGTCGCTCAAGTGTCTTCATTCAGGCGAGCACAAAGAGCTGGTGGAGCAGCTGTTAGGGGAACTCATCAATGAGGTGTTTGCCCTGAACGTCCAACTTCATGGTCGAGAAAATAATCAATCGAAATAATCGGTAAGTACTTACCATTTAAAACGCAGATCGCCAGTGATAAAATCTACCCGCTTTCCGGATTGATTCCGGCAGCTCGACCTGATGGGTGGGGGATAGCGTCACTGGCGTCAGGTTTAAAAAGCTCACTACCAGCGTAGAACCGGCACCGTTTAGGGGTTGGGGAAGGGGGAACCAAAGTGAGCAGAGAGAAGGGTCACTTTATGATTGTCGAGTCTGGAGTATTTCGAGAGGTTGAATCCAGTGCTCCCCTTCATAAAGTGTGGGAAGATCTCGGTTCTGGGGTGCTGTCATCCATAACTTCCCAAGCCTAAGCTGGCAGTAGACTTAGGTCATAACTTTTCAGGTTATGTAACGACCAGGTTGGTGAGGAAATTTTGTACTCACCTCCCTGGGAGAGTATTACCTGAAAAGACAACCTCTCACTTCGTTCGAGGTGAACTTCACTCACTTCGTTCGTTCAGTTCAGGTTTTATTAAAACCTGTTCTGGGAAGTAAGTTTTTATTTTCTAGAAAATTTTTAATATTTACATGCACGCGTGCGAGGGAAAAAATCGCCCATTGTAATGTCTTCAATGTGCCAAAAGCGGAAGTTGAGCATTAGTGAGTGCTAATGGATATTTGTCATGGATGAGGAACGTCGGATCGTTACCAATAGACAAACCTCCACCCCAGGAATTATTTTATAAGAAAGAAATATTAATCCAAAAGGACCTGGTCAATAAATGCGCCGTAAAAATGTGAACGATTATCAAGCTTTTATCGCCGTGGCCCGAGAAAAAAGCTTCACTAAAGCGGCCGCTCAGTTAGGTGTCTCACAGTCGGCGCTGAGCTACACGGTGAGGACTCTAGAAGCTGACCTTGGTCTTCGTCTTCTTACCCGTACCACGCGTAGCGTTTCTGTGACTGAAGCTGGCGAGCGGCTACTTTCCCGTATAGGACCCCATTTTGACGAAATTGAAAGTGAGATAGCTGCGCTGAGCGGATTGCGAGAAAAACCAGCCGGTAATGTGCGTATTACTGCCGTTGAACATGCAGCCGATACAATTCTCTGGCCTAAACTCGCCCCGGTGATGCTTGAGTATCCCGATATCAACATTGAAATTATCAGCGAGTACGGACTTAAAGATATTGTCGCTGAACGTTATGATGCTGGCGTTCGGTTGGGCGAACAGGTCGATATGGATATGGTTTCCCTGCCTCTTGCCAAGGATTTCCGTTTTGCAGTGGTCGCAGCGCCCTCTTATTTCAAGCGAAAAAACCATCCGGTAACGCCTCGTGATTTAAAAGATCATAGCTGTATCAGATTACGCCTGCCCACTCATGGCGGATTCTATACCTGGGAGTTTCGTAAGGATGAGACGGAAATTAAGGTCCGTATTGATGGACGAGCGACTTTCAGCACAATAAATATGATGAGGCAGGCCGCTCTAGATGGGCTGGGACTTGCTTATCTGCCGCTAGATTCCGTGGAGAACTACCTTGAAAACGGGATGTTAGTCCAGGTGCTTACTGACTGGTGTCCACCGCGCCCTCCCTATCATCTTTACTATCCCAGCCGTCTACAACATTCTCCGGCATTTGCACTTGTGCTCGAAGCACTCCGTGCCCCATAACCTTTGAGCACTGTTTTTCCTGGTCCATATCGAACTCAGTTACTTATAACCCTATTAATAAAACCTCCTTCTAAGCCCATGCGAAATTAAGCATCTAATTTCTCAATACTAAAGAGATTAAGATGGCCGCTGAAACAATCCATGTTCTTTCAGCGGCCAGGGCCGCCATCATGTATATGAAGGAGTCTTGCAATGAGTAAAAAAACAGGTGGGTTAAGTCGCCGTAATTTTATCCTGACGAGTTCAGTGGCCTCAGCAGGATTACTGATGGCGGGTCATGCTTCAGCCCTGCTCTCACCTACCCCTCGTACATCTGGCACCACGACACACGTAGATGGCGTCACAGTCAGCAGCGTCCTGTTCCGGAACAATGAAATAATGATGTCCGGAAACGTCTACGTCCCTCCGGATTTCAGCGAAAACCGTCAATACGCTGCTATTGTCGTTGTCCACCCAGGTGGTGGCGTTAAGGAACAGACTGCTGGCCTTTATGCCCTAAAACTGGCTAAAGAAGGATTTGTCACTCTGGCGTTTGATGCCTCCCATCAGGGGGCCAGTGGCGGATTACCGCGCTTTATCGATGATCCCATGAAACGCGTTGTCGATTTCTATAGCGCAGTCGATTACCTGACGACTCTCCCTTATGTCGATAATAATCGCATTGGCGCATTAGGTGTTTGTGCAGGTAGTGGTATCACGGTTAAAGCGTCAATGACGGAACGTCGAATCAAAGCGCTGGCAACAGTCAGTGCCGTGGATGTCGGAGCGGCGACCCGTAAAGGCTGGGAGGGAACAACATCTGAATCTGAACTCATTTCGACTCTGGATGCTGTTGCTAAACAGCGTACAGCAGAAGCAGCGGGCGGCGCACCGGTTTATGTCAACTATGTACCCAAATTGGGTGATACCAGTGCACCAAAAGATCTTCAGGAAGCTGCGGACTACTATCTGACCGAACGCGGAAAATATCCGACTTCTACCAATCAAATGCTGATGACAAGTATCAGTACGCTGGCGTCTTTCACCGGATTTGAAGGGGCTGATGTCTATTTAACACAACCACTACTGATTGTAGCCGGTAGTAAAGCAGGATCGCTCTGGCACAGCCAGGAATTACACAACACTGCGGCCTCTGTCCAAAAAACGCTGCATATCATTCCGGGTGCAACACATATGGACCTCTATGATGGTCAGGGTGCAACGGTTGCAGCGAGTAAGCTGGCTCCTTTCTTCAAGAAAAATCTCGCATAGGTATGACTTTCCATGAAACAAACTCCACTACTTGAAAGATTTCCACTTGGAAAAGGTGTGACGCTGCGCAACCGTATTGTGATGGCCCCGATGACGACCTGGTCGGGTAATGATGACGGCACGGTATCTTATGAGGAAGAAGCATATTATCGTCGACGCGTTCAGGACATCGGGCTGGTCATTACTGGCTGTACACATGTTCAGGAAAACGGCATTGGGTTTACGGGAGAGTTTGCTGCGTATGACGACAAATTTATTCCCGGTTTAAAGCGCCTTGCTATTGCTGCTAAAAGCGGTGGAGCACCGGCAATCTTACAAATATTCCATGCAGGTGTGAAAACCAGCCCTGAACTGGTTTCGGATATTGTAGCCGCAAGCGCTATTCCCGGTGACGCCGGTCCTTTCGCACCGTCCGTTACCCCTCGTGAACTGACATGCACTGAAGTCGAAACTGTTATTCAGGATTTCGGGGAAGCAACTCGTCGTGCAATAGAAGCAGGATTTGATGGTGTTGAGTTACATGGTGCTCATGGTTTTTTACTTCAGAACTTTTTCTCACCTCATTCCAACCGTAGAGAAGATCAATGGGGCGGCTCCCTTAAAAACCGTATGCGTTTCCCGCTCAGCGTCATTGAGAGTGTGCGTAAAACGATTGCTGAGCATGCAACCGATCCCTTCCTGATGGGATACCGCATTTCACTGGATGAGCATTACGAAGATGGGTTGCGCATTGATGAGTCGCTTCAGCTGGTTGACCGCCTGGTCGATGAGGGTATTGATTATCTTCATGTATCACTCGGTAATGCACTTGAAGCCAGACCCGTTGATGCACCGAATGGCCCCAAAATCATCGAAATCGTGCGCGATCACCTTGCTGGACGTATACCTCTGATTGTTGCCGGGCAGTTGCGAACGCCAGAGCAGGCCGAGGATGCTGTAAAAGCAGGGGTATCTTTGACGGCAGTAGGTCAGGGTATGGTGATGAACCCAGACTGGGTTAAATTCGTTGATGGCAAAGCTGAAGGAAAAATTGCTCTCAGTATTGCTGCATCAGACGTAGAGCAACTTGCTATACCCCAGAAACTCTGGCGTGTAATTGAGGAAACGACTGGCTGGTTTAACATCCGTTAAATACGGCCTGGCCGTAATATGACAATTAGAATCAACTTGCCTGCATAACCTGGAAAGTTCTTACATGGCCGGATTTCGGGATTAACTGGGTGACGGCCATGTAAATTTTATCTTATTCCTTTAAATCCTCTTCACACTAAAGGAACATTATTTCAGGCATAACATCCGCTTTTCGCTCACAGCGGACCTTCAGCCCACTAAGCCCGACCGCGTCGAGTAATATGCGGACAGACTGTAGTGCTAACTGCATTGTAGCTGTGAGATTTCACCATCGATGGCTTCTATAACCTGTTTATAGCGCAGCATGACCTCTTCATGAATCATCATTAATCCGCGGCCGTACTCTGTGGCTAGGATTGTGTATCTTTTTAGGTGTGCAAGATGCTCTTTGTTGCCAGTAATGTCACTTGCAACCTGCGTGGAGTCCAGCCGTTCGATAAGTGCATTATTACCGCGATAGGAATCAATTAGGCTTCTTGCGCTTGTATAAAAAGCCACAATTTTTGAGAGTGTTTCTCTATGAACTTCAGGTAGGGATGCCGAATTGGCTTCATAGAACGTGAAGTAGTTTTGAGTAATGGGGAAAATGTTATCGAACGGTGAGTTCCGGTCGTATTTTTCGATTTCCTCTGCCATTCTGGCCTGATACAGTTTAATCAGTGAGTCTATTTCCTCTCTGACACCCAATAGCGTTGTGATACGCTTCTCTCTGGCCGCTGTTGCCTGCTGTTTTGCCTGCTGTTTCACTTGAGCTGTCACTCCTTTCATCGTGAAACACCCGCCTAAAAGAGCCGCTAAAAATGCGGAGATGAGATCTGAATATTCGTGCCAGAAGGCTAGCATGGCTAAAATTCCATTGGGTTAAATCATGTCTATTTAACCACATCATGATACGAAGATACCTTCCAAAATGTTGCCATGAACTCATCTGTTGTCGCCTGGGGTATTAGCACTGTGCTCTCTCGTTATCCAGGGCTTGGTCCAATCCTCTCTCATGGCAGATCTATTGAACGGCCAGCAATGATCGCCGCCTACTTCGCAGCTGATATGCCTCACAAGCGTGACATTGGATTTTTGGCACAAAATGATAAGTAAGTATTTACCTATTATTTAAAATCAAGTATCTTACCGTTCGTCAGGATGACGAAGTACCGGTTAGGTACTGTTCCAGGATGGAACGCCAAAAGGCGGCTGGCTTGGCCAGCCGCAACTCTTTCTGACACTGAATGGAATCCAAATGGCACGTCAAACGCCTTTCACTTCTTTCAATAAACGTCCCCGTTCAATTCGCCTGGTTCTGGCCGAGCTGTTTAGCGGTCGTGTTTCTGCACGCCTTGCGGAACTGGAAGAACGAGTGTTTGAGCTGGAGAAGCGCATTGATGCGCAAGCTACCGCCATAGCAAATCTGGGCGCGACAGTAGGCATGGAGAAGGTGCGTGATTCCGTCGCCTCTCGTGTGTTGCGTGAATCCCAGGCACACAAGGACAGTTCTCATGGAAAATTTTCAACGAAATCGACTGAAGCCAATGGCCTACGGAGTAATTTTAGCAACCCTGGCAGCGGTAGCCGTACCAGCCGGTCAGAGTCTGTTGATACCGGACACAACTACTTCCACCACAACCTTGCAGACGACACCCCTGCCAGAACGACCTCCTGTCTCTCTGGATGGGATGCTGCTGGACACGATTCCAGCTCGACCTGCAACTCCGGATCTTCCTTCTGCTGTGACTGAGGCTATTGCATGAAATGGAGCTTCCAGAAAGTCACCGCGATGATTGTTGGCCTGGCCATTTTTCTGCTTGGTGGCTGGATCATGAATCTGGTGAAACTCGTGAACGGTGGCGATCTGCAGTTTGATGCCGGAATGACACTTGCGCGTGTCGTGGGCATTTTCGTTGTACCGGTGGGCAGCATTCTCGGGTTCTTTTGATGCTGAATCCCTTTTCGGCACTGTTAAAACAAATTGTTTAGCTAATTAACCAATGAGAGTTAACAACAAGGGCCACTGACGGCCCTTTTTACACTGAATGGAGAATGTATGTTTGAGGCAACTGCACACACTCCCACCACTACAGGCTTACACGCCAAACCATCGATGACCAGTCAGGAGATCGCCGAAATGGTCGGCAGTCGCCATGACAGCGTAAAACGCACCATTGAAAGACTCGCTAAATCCGGCGTTATTACTTTTCCACCAATGGTGGAAAAGCCCACTGCCGGGCGTCCGGCTACGTTTTACTTGTTCGAAGCCGAACAGGGTAAGCGCGATAGCATCGTTGTCGTGGCACAGCTTTCTCCTGAATTTACCGCACGCCTTGTTGATCGGTGGAGAGAGCTTGAGTCCATGTTTGCCGACCGCGGAACGCCTGCTATTTCACGTACCTATAAAGAGGCTCTGGTTCATTTGTTACACCAGGTCGAGGAAAACGAGCGTCTGGAGAAAGAGAACGAAGCGTTAGGCGTTGCACTATCTAACGCAAAACCAAAAGCCATTCTCATGGACACCATTTGCGGCACTGCTGATGAGCTTTATGGGCTGAATGAAGCTGGTCGCATTCTCGGAACGTCCGGGGCTGTTCTGGGTGCGCTGATGGACTCGCTGGGTGATGTGTACGTTAAGCGCAAATACACCACTGTTAATGCCGTTTCGCTGTTTTTTACAGCATTACTGGAAGGTTTCAATTATCGCTTTTGTCCGGTCTGGGATAAGGCGCTGGATACGCTTATTGAGGAAGGAACGCTGCTTGAGGTGCGAAATGGGATCGCGCTGTTTGAACGCGACGCCCAGCTATATGAAGTTTTCGTCGGGGCTGGCTTCAACCACTTCGGGCATCTTATTAGCTTGAATACCAAAGCCATCGACGAGAGCGTCATGCGCCGTCCGTCGTTCCGTGTAATGGATAAGCTGCAACGTCATGTAAATGCCGAATTACTCCGCGTAGCCAAAGAAAAAGAACGAGAGCTACAGACGATGATTGGATCGCTTATCGCTGAGTAAATGAAGGCCACTATTGTGGCCTTTAACAATTTGTTTTCTACCTTTTCTTATCTGTGAAAATAACTGCATCCAGAAAACAACGGAGTTAAGAATGTCCCGTATTTCCAAAGCCCATATGTTTGCCGCTGGCGCTCATGGCGGCGTTGGCCAGAAAAGAAAATATACCGGTGAAGACTACATCAACCACCCGGTTGCTGTCCGCGAGATTGTTGCCTGGCATGGTGGAACCGTAGAGATGCAGATCGCGGCGCTTCTGCATGATGTGGTTGAAGACACCCATGTCACCATAGAGATGGTTCGTGAGCACTTCGGTGAGCGCGTAGCCGAAATGGTTCTGGCCCTGACCAACATTGCCAGACCAGAAGACGGCAATCGAATACAGCGTTTCATCATCAACGTCCGGGAGCTGCAGCAAAGCCTCGACATGCAGACGCGCATGATCAAGCTGGCTGACCTGCTGGACAATACCTCTTCTATCGTGAGTCGCGACCCTGAGTTTTCAGCCATCTACCTCGCAGAGAAAGAGCTGATGCTGGCCGTACTCTTTGACGGCAAGGAGATTGGTGCCGATGCCGGTGTTGTCGAGTACCTGGAGAAAAAGGGCATTGACCATTCGTTGCTGATAAACGCCAGGGCGATGTTGACGAAAGGCATTGCCAGTCTGCAACCGGTACACACCAAACGTTATGAAAAACACAAAGCGCTGATCTGGAGCGCGTGGGAGGCTGCATGAAGGTCGAGAAATTAGATGTTCTTTCCTTTGTGCTGACGGATCTGGAACGTCTCGACCCGGTACGCGTAATGATTGAAAACTACGAGCCGGGTAAGGGAAGAGTCACCATAACCTGCTATGGGAAAGCGTGGACTGCCGCCTGGTTTGCGATGGGCGGTGATGATGTTCAGACATTTATTAAGCGAGTGAGTGATGATTACTTGATTGGATGCCTCGCCCCTCAACTGCGAAGTACGGTCGACGATGACAACGACGCAAATCTGATTTTCGTAAAGTCCGAAATCATAAAGTTGCGCAGAGAGAGGGAAATCGACGCAGAAACGGCCAGAAATATGTGGGACGAAGCTGAAAAAGCTGATGACGTAAAAGAGAGTTGCTGCTGTTTCGGAGTAGGTAACGAACTGCTGAGTTTGTTTGGCGATGATCCGTGGTATGCAGGCTGGCCAACGGTGCCAAATCCAGCATACCAATACCTTGAGCGTATTGTCAGAGCGGTACGTGATGGACTGAAAGTGCTTGACGATCAGTCGAGAGAAGCAGTCGGTTAAGTGATATAGTCAGGCGCTTTTGTATTTTTGGAGTGAATATGAAAAATATCCTACTGGCATCATTGTTGGTGGCATCGCCGGTCTCATTTGCAGCCAGCTTTGACTGCCAAAAGGCTTCGACAGAAATCGAACACAAAATCTGTGACAACGAACGCCTGTCAAAATTAGACGAACAACTTAGCGCAACCTATTCCAGCGCGCTCAAGGCTAACCCAGAAAATGCAGACACCCTAAAGACGGTTCAACGTCAGTGGATAAATATGCGTGGAAAACTCACTGATGATAAGGCTCTTGAGCTGGCTTATCTTATCCAAATTAATGGACTCAAGGGGTTGGATGGTTCGGCCAGCACAGCGGTGGTCAATGAGACACCGAAGCCGGTGCAGAAGCAGCCTGAAGTTCAGGAAAAGACAAGCAAGGCAGACGCAAAGCAGGCTAAGAGCGGTGATGAGCTAACTCTGGAGTCATTCCGAGCTAAGTATATTGAAGTTGACGGTGAATACTACAGCACGACATCCCTTCCCAGAGGGAGTTCGTTCTTATTCACCTGCGCCAGTCGCATTGCCGATGACCAAGTTAATGTCTGGAAGAAGTACGCAGCAAAAGAGGGCAAGATCGACCTTTTCTTTGAGCTTGAGACTCGAATACACACCGCGATGCTGAATGCCAATTTTCAGAAGCTGAATAGTGATTTAACTAAAACAGGCATTTGCGATCTGATTACCGCTGTTCCGTAAGCCAGATAAGGCCACTATTTGTGGCCTTAAACAATTTGTTTTATAGGTGGTGAAATTAATGGAACCCCAGGCGAACTAAATCCATTGGGCAGAACAGACCCTCCACACCTTCGATAGACACGCAGTCAGAACGGCGTAATTGTTCTTCTGATTTGCCTTCTCCGCAGATTTCCTTGATGACTCCCGTTGCACCATTCGTTGCCACCATCACTCGGCTGCCGGTAGTGATAGCGTTACGGTTGCGATCATAGGTCTTCATCGTTTCCTCCTTTCACTTGGGTCAAATCAGGTTTCAAAAATTGCCGCTTTTCATGTATGTGCGGTTTGCAAAATCTCAAGTTCCGAAACAAATTGTTTTCACCACCTTGTTATTCAATTAACCAGTAAAGTTGACCAGTGCCGTAAAAAATACTACTGTTTATACATACAGTGTTGAGGGTGAACAATGGGTAGCAAGAATTCCAAATATGTGATCGTCTATAGGGGCGAAGCACTCGAGCACTTAATACCTGGACAGTTCGTTTTCTTCCAACGTAAAAAAGAATACGGCGATGGATTCTGGCTTGGTAAAACGCATGAGGACGGGTTCGAGTTTGTGCTGGAACAACCCACTTCACTTAGTTACGGGCTTGCGTATCTGATCAGTCTGTCTAGTGTTGAAGCCAGACATATGGAGTTTGTGGACGACATAGATGATTTTAAATTGACCTAATTACCCCTTAAACATTTTGTTTTCAGTCTTTTGTTATCTGAGATAATAACGCATATAAGAAAACAATTTGTTTAAGGAGTTGGTATGTTGAAGCTCACGGAAGTCTACAAAACGGCAGTGATCAGCACCGCTCATGTAACGGCAGCGGATTCAGAACGGCTACCCATTGCCTGCTTCGACCCACTTACTGATCGCGGGTTGTATTGGGTACACGGTACACAGTACGGCTGGATTGTTCGTGCTGGAATGCGAGGGAATGACTGGAAAGAAGAGCTGCGTGAGTATGGCATTTCCGAAGAGACGATCTCTAACATACAGACCATAGTGGATGCCGGCTTTGACGCGGTTCACTTCGATTGCGACGCCGAGCTGGTGGACGGATTACCTGGCTGGGACTGGTAAGCCTTTTTTTTTGTCGTGGACAGATCGGCTCTCCATGTGAGATACCAGATATCAGAGCCGATCTCATAAGGGACATTTTCTGCATGGAACTATTCCAGTACCTTCAGTCGCTATACCCGCAGCTGACCCCAAATAACAGCAAAATTCATTTAGCCAGCACCAACGAATATAAAGAAAACCCGATACAGGAGTTCGTGAAAGAGACGTTCGACGACTGGCAATGCCTGCAGAAGCTGAAAAGCTTCAATCGTACCTACGTTGTCTCTCTTATTCAGACTGAAGATAAGGCGCGATTTCTCTATGCTGGCACCTATCTCAACGTTGGGTGTTCTCTGACAGCATCACATGCAGTACCTGGCCGGAACGAAGACTACTATCTCTATCAACTGACACCTGTTCCTGAACTGGATGAATATCGTGGACGTTTGTATGTCAGTGCGGAGCGTCCTCGCAGATCTATTTTGAACGGCGAAACTCTTGCCGGAAAACTGCGAGTCGTTGAGATTGCGCCATCCTGTCTATCATTTGGCGAGTTTCCCGGCTACAAAGACGTAGTTCTGGACAGAGCCAGTCTCGGAACCATCATTCGGCAGGAGTTAAAGTCGTGGAGAACTGCACTGAGTATTGTCAAAGGCATCTACCTGCTGACTGATGTTGATGGCGAGAAGTTGTATGTTGGCCAGGCAAACGGCAAAGGCGGAATATGGGGAAGATGGAAGACCTACTTTAAAACGGGTCACGGCGGGAATGCTGGCCTGATTGAAGCGTTTGGAACCGGCGATGAGGAAAGGCTCAAGAATGTCACGTTCTCTATTCTGGAAATCATGGACATTAACAGTGACGCCTGCGAGATAAACCGACGAGAATCACACTGGAAACGCATACTGCTTTCTCGTTCAGTAGGACACAATAGGAATTGAGTTATTGTCGAAATTGTAGCGTTTATTTGTTTACACATATAAGAAAACAAATAAATAACAAGAGCTATAATATCTTGGCTAAGTAGTTGATCGGCCCCCTTAGTCAACCGATTACTTGAACGAGACATTTAAGAGGACAATATGACGGATACAGCTTTTTCGAAATCGTTACAAAAGGAAGTCGACCCCGAGCAGTACTTGGCACTTAAAAATTTAGATGATAGCTCAGTTCATGCTGTCGCTCGTGAAGACATCATCTGTCCAATTTGCAAAGTCGGAGGTGGCTCGTTTGTTAGAGCCTCTAGGAATGATGGTTATCACAAGAAGGCGCATTTCAGATTTACTGGTGAAGCTGGCCAAGGCCACCATCCATCATGTGACTTCTACGGAGATAGGTTAACATCTGAGGTAAGGCAGCACCTTGTCACATTCACGAAAGATCGAACAAAGTATTCGCAGGTAATACGAAAACTGGTATGCGCCGGCATACAGGAAGGGATTTTTACGCAAGAAAAAATGTGGCAGATGAGGGAATGGTTCTTCAATAAGCGTAAGGACTCCACATTTGAAATATGGCTGGAAAAGGGTCATTTGGATTGGCTTGACTATATTAGCGGGTTACGTGAATCATATTTGGCATGGACAAACCCGGATATTATGCCTTTCTCACCCATTCAGGCTACTGTGCCTGGTTTTTCTTGGTCTCGTGCAATTGACAAAGAGGTGCTAAGAGTTCACATCAAGACTCTCCAGCAATTGCGTAAAATTTCAGTATCCCATAGAGACATTTCGGCAATCTTAGAACACATAGATAATAATCGTGGCCGTGCAATTCTCGACCCATCGCTTTTGGAAGATGAGATAAATAAGACTTACAAGCTTACTGGGTTTGTGATGAGCAATTACATTGAGTTTAAGACAAAAACGGTTAGCGACAGAGCATATGGAGAGGCTAAGTTTCTGGCATTTGCCGCACTGCTGTTATTCGTGTCTGATTGGGATCTCAACATTGCTATTGGTAAGTTTTCCAAGATTGCCAGAGTGAAGGAGGTTGATGACATGCTGGCTGGTAATTTCATTGGTCTTAACCCTTACTTCCGGTACGACGTGGCTAAAGCTGTGAAGAAATTGCAGGATAACTGGCCGATTGAATACCAAGAGTTGGAACATTGGGATGTAGAAAAATCTATGCGTGAGGCATATGAAAAGTGGTGTTCGACAGAGCCAGAATTCGCTCCACCTCTTTTACCCGACCTGTATGTTACCCAACACGAGAAAGAAGTCGCACGAGACGAGGAAATCAGGCAGTGGATTAAGAACGGAGATGTTTGAGCACAACTAGCTTAATCAATCCGTTGACATTGGCGGTCACAAATTGAGGATTTCTATAAGAGTCCGTTGATCGCCACTTTCCCCACCTCTCCAACCTACCCCAACCCAGGCGTGACAGGGCATTTAAGCAAGTTACACCCATAAGAAAACAAATAAATAACATATCAACGAAAAGTCAACGCTTTTCCCTGATTTGGTCTAAAAAGTTGACGTTTTCGCACGCCATCTCTTATATCCAAAATCCTGCGCACCAGAATCCATCTCCCTGCGACCAAAACGCCAAAAACGACTCGTGATACCACCCCAAAACAGACACACTCAGAAGCGCTCCCGTTGCGTTATATTGGACGTCTAAACAAGTTGTTTTCATGCACAAGAAAACAAGTTAACCACACCCACAGGAAACCCAGAGACGCCATTACCCGCAATCCCGGAAACACCCACCTCTTCCTGTCAGGCTACCGAAAAGACCCACCTCTTTGCCACAGGCTACAGACCACCCACCTAATCTTCCCAGGCTACCGAGAACGCAGCTCGCGCACGTAAACCTCTACACGCCATTACCCAATACACGGAGAAGAACAGTCAGAACGAAACCCCGTACAACCCCAGACCAGAACAGGAACCGTCGCCATCTCGCTTACCCACCATTACCCCGGAAGAGAACGCAAATTCCTGAATTGCAGGGAACGCCTTTACTTCATATGCGGAGAACAGCAAAAGCGCCCTACTGCCATTACCCACACTTCCACCATTTCACGTAAACGGAGAGAAAAGCGCACCTGCCATTACTCAATACACGGAGAAGAAAACTCACCAAAACGACGAGAACAACCCAGACGAAAACACAAAGAAGAACCACCTCAAGAAGAACAAAACCACATACGCCGGTAGAGAGAACAAACCACCCATTTCACCCAAAGGAATACTCGCCGTATAGAGCGTTATCAGGGGGAAGGTTTGCACGTCCACAGGAGAGAAAATCCGTAGAGATTTAACTGGAGGTATAAGTGGGAAGAGGGAGAGGGGTATCGCTACTTTCTCCGTAGAAATTCAAGCCATAGTTTTCATCCCCCGTAACGTCCCTATCCACCCCTTCGGTCAGCCTTCGGGCCATCCAGGGGAAAGGCCATGTCCCTTTTCAGAAACGGGAGCGTCGCCGCAGGGAAAAGGCTGGAGATTTTCAGGGAAACGGTGGGAATCCCGCTATACGAACCGGGAAAAGGCTGGATGCCGGTCGGGAAACGGGTACATCCCGGTACAGAGCGAGGGACGGCTGCGGGAGTGGTGCGGGAAATCCGCGGGAGTGTGCCTTACTCTTCGCTCGCCTGAAAATCGCGGGGGATTTTCGTTCCCTCTCGTACAGCTGCTGAACTCCATTCTGCCAGACCATCCTCGGGTCTCAAGCGATTTCAGTAGGTTTTCGGGGAGAAGAAAATTCTGCCCACCAGCCCTGCGGCGCGCGTAGAGCAGAATATCGTAAATACTGGTTCCCGTGTCGTTCCCGGAGACTCACTGCCCAGCCTGGCTTTCCCGACATAAAATTCTTTTTCGCCTATGTCTTATTGCGATAATAACACCAACAAGAAAACAACGTGTTTAGACAAAGGAGAAACACATGTACAAGCATCTGAATATCAGCATCACCCTCTGTGGCGAGGAAGCGTCCTCGGAGTGTGAGATCTCCCTCGATGACGTTATCCGCTCTCAGGATGTAGCTGGTCGCGTGGCGACGCTCATCTCTGAAGGATACAGAGAAGGGACGTTTGATTTCCATATCGAGGACAACCCAATGTCCGTCGCGTGGAACTGCACGACGTCAGAAACGAAGTGAGAGGGAAGAGATGATTAAGATGCCTGTGATGGTTGAGGTGTGGAGCGTGGATTCCCTGGCCGAGTGCCTGGATGCAGTGGGGCCGGAGTTGTACCGCAAGTTGTGGTCGTTCGTACCAGCTGAAGGGGAATCACCCAAAGGGAAGGAGATCTGGCACCTGCTCAGTGAAGATGAACAGCGGGAGCTGGTGGATGCGGTACACATCGAGTTCCCGGACGACGAAGATTAAGCGTGAGGCCACCAGCACGGTGGCTTTTTGCTGTTTGCAACCTCCGGGGCAGCGCAGCACCGTAACGCTATGCTTTGTAGCCGTTTTCTCGCTGGTATTATTTACACCAACAAGAAAACAAGTTGTTTACGGAGTGAATTATGAAAAACGCGATGATCACCAAACTGAGTGCGGGCCAGCCACGTAAAGAAAAGCCAACCGCAATGAGCCAGCTGACTCTGCTCGATATCATCGCCAACGGCACTGCCATTCGCCTGTTCAAAGAGACGCTGGTCTCATTCGACAATGGTTCCCGCACGCGTTACGTCATGAGTGTGCGTCGCCAGAGTGGAAGAGGGTGGATGGCAAAACAGATTATCTGGCCGGAAGGAGAGCTGGAACAGGCGCTACTGGAGGCGAACAAAGCAGCCCAGCAAGAAATCCAGCGTGCCTCTCTCCTGGCGACAGCCTGACATGTGCAAAAGCGATTAGTCGACCCTACGACAGCCCCGTTCATCCTTCGGGGCTTTTTTAGTCTCCTGTATTGTAAGTACATACCTATGACAATAATATAGGTTAGTCAAATACAGGGAGATAAAGATGACTGTTTTACGCGAAAATCTTGTGCTGGATTTACATTATGCGTCCGAAACCACCTTCGGCGAGAAAGTTGCCAAACTGACCGTCGTTCTGCGTGACAACACTACCGGTACGGAGGTTCACACCAGCACCTTAGTGCGCGAGGGAGAAGGTGAAAGTGCGGTCTACACCGTAGGTTATCAGAACATCAGCAACGCAACCGACCCGCTGCTGCTAAAGCTGGAAGCGTATTTCCGCACCGCGGACAAGGCGATGTTCGATAAGCTGATGACCAGAGTAGATACGCTGTTTACCTCCGATTTGAACTCTAACAGCACCTGGATGGGTCAATACGGTCTGCGTATCGTTTCCAGCGCGATGGTAGACGAATTTATTCCCGAAAGCGTGTTTGAATAATCCCTTCCAATGGCGCGTACCCCGCGCCATTTTCTTATCCCCGATAACAAAATGTTTTTTGCCTTATCCACACTGCGATAATTACACCAACTAGAAAACAAGATGTTTACGCATGGAAGATATGCACATGACCGATTTCACTATCTCCCCTAAAGCTGAAAACGTATGGCTGGAATCCTGGCTCGACCTGTCGCCGGAAGAGCAGCAGGAAATGGATCACATTGAACAGGACGAACAATGTGATGCCCGCTTCTTCCGCTTTGAGGACAGCGTTTATGACATTGCCGACTTCATGCGCGATGACCGCTTCCCGGACTGGCACGCAGGATACCCATTAAATGCTTTCGCCATGCTGATGATCCGCGTGGATGGCTCCGGCGATACCATCGACGTCGGTCTGCTCCACTAAGAAAACGAGGCCACCCATGCTGGTGGCCTTAAATGACCATCCTGTTTCCCGCAGGCTAAAAACACCCACCTCTTACCGCCAGGCTACCGAACAACCCTCCGAATCCCTGCCGGCCACCAGTTGCCGAAACAGAACGCTTGGACGCCTTATGCGCGTAGCGATAATTAAACAAACAAGAAAACAAGTTGTTTAAAGGATTATCACCATGAATTTTATCGCTACTGTTAACACCCCTGCGCATGGCCATATTTCTGTGACGTTCTCTGATAACGAGAAAAGCGTGCTGGGCGCCTGGCGTGACAATGTAACCATCGAACTGTCCGGTAAAGAGAAACAGCAGATCACCAATGACATAATCTGCAACCGTCGCCATAAGCGCGTATTTGAGAAAGCGTATGTCTCCACTTCGGGATTTGGCGTATTCATCTTCCCGGTACGCAGCGGTCGCTTCTGCCAGTCAAAACTCATCGAGTTCGCCACGCAGATCGCGCTATGGGTTAAAACAGAATCCGGGTTCGACTTCAGCGAACAGGAAGCAGTGGGGGAGGGGATGCGCATCGCCAACAATGCCATCAAGTGCAAAAACGTCACCTACGAAGCAGGAATCGACTCGTGGAGTGTCTCGTGCGGGGAATACGTGAAAGAGGTGTACGGAAAGAACCGCATTCACATCATGGCTGGCAAGTAAGAGGGGAGGGGCCGGAAACGCCCCTTTCTTTTCGTCCACCAGCTGCCGCAGGGAATTTCAGAAACGGCCAGAGAGCTGTCCGGGGAACCGAAGGGAAACGGTCAGGAAATTTTCGGGAAACGGCTGGGTTTGCCTTTATGTAGAAAACAGAGCGGGAGAAGCCCAGAATCGCGCCAGAAATTGCGTAGCGGCGCTGGGGTAGCGCTGGTGGGGTTTCAGCCCCTGAGCCATCCAGATAGCTTTCGCTATGTGATTATGTGAATCCGTGGGTAAACCACTGCAAGCGCGTACACGTCGCGCCAACGTGCCAATGATACGCGAGCGCCCACGGATAGCGCCAACATTGCCGACACGTCCCGAAGGATAGCGCGGATCACGTCGCCAGCTATCGCCAGACGATCACGCCCACGACACGACAAAATAATCCACGCGCTAAAACGCTGTAAAACGCGCTATAACGTGATTTTTATTGTGGGTAATGGGTATGTACCACCACACATAAAAACGCGTTAAATTGGCGCGTTTATGGCGCTTATTTTTGGTCTGTTTTGGCTGACTTCAGACAATAAAAAACGCGCCAACAATGGCGCGTTATGATGTGCGGATCTTGAAACGAAAAAAGCGCCCATAGTGGGCGCTATTGCTTAAATGCTGTTTTGCAGTTTTCCGATCATTTCAGACAAGCGCAAATATTCACGTTTGCGTTTACAGTCTCTTTTGCTGTTAAGCAAATCAGAAAACGTAAAATTTAATTTGTCACGTTGCGCTTTTAAGTCGTCGATTAATTCAAGTTTATAAGCGCGATATTTTGCGCGATATTCCGCGCGGATCTGGTCATAACTAATCATGATTTTTATCCTTAAAAATAGCGCCCATAGTGGGCGCTATATCCATCTAATTACGCTTTGAAAGCATCAGCCAGATAGTTATAAAAATCATTCTTGATAAAGCGATATTGCTGCGATCCGTTTTTCGCTGCGCCCATTCCTTTGATCTTTTCGACCAGTCCGAGACGTTCACAAAGATTGATCAGCTGGTTGGCTTGCGTATATCCAGCGTCCAATTTAATTTCATTTTCTTTTTTGGCTTCATTCATCAAATCGAAAACAGCGCCATTTGTGAATGTTTCCAGTTCATCATTAATCATTTCGATTAATGCGAATACACGAGATCCGGACATATCAGCGACGGAATAAACGCATTTACCAGACTTGATAGATTTAACCAGATAAACCAATTTTTCGAGTGAATAGCTATTGGTCATAGCTTCGCGGAAAAACACTTCTGGCGCTTGTTTGCTTGCTTTAATCGCGTAGTAAAAGACACCAGCTAATTTCTCATCATTAACAGCGTTTAAAACGTTGTTGGTGAAGTATGCAAGTTTGGTAGTCGCTGCAAGCATGTTAGCTTTATCTGCTTTTGTGTGCGTACCATTCTGATAATGATTGTTATAAGTCTGAGTAGCATTATTGGCTGCAACTTGTAATTCATTAGCGATAACTACAGCAGCGTCGATGATGGATTTTTTAGAGATAGCAACGTTAGACATGATATTAATCCTTATGTAATATTGATAACTTAATTTGTTATTTGTTTATCGTTAGCGTGTTCGCTTTCGATGTGACTAATTATCGATATACAGAAATTAAAATCAAGAGTTTTTTACGCGGGAACGAAAAAATTTTTCTTCAATAAAAATCAAAGTCTTAGAAATAAAACGCGTTTTCTCGAAGGTGTTGCCTAAATAAATTCCCTATTCGGTCATTCACCCTTATATATTTAAAACGGAATCGGGATTAGGGTAAATAAATATAACGGGAAATGACACATAGAATAATAACCGGACTTAGCCGGTTATTACCCTTATAGATTTAAAACGGTAAAATCCGTTCGACCCAATCGAACATGACGACTGTCTTCCGACCGTCCCCCATGTTGAGCGTGACCTGGCAAGCGTCTACGCCTGAAGACACACCCTCAATTTCACGGCCATCCGCCATGTAGACCCTTATAGACTTCTGCATCTCATGAGCCTGGCGACAAATTTTGAAGAAATCACGGCGAGATGGCCGATTGTCCACATAGTCTGGGTGTACCGTTGTCCGACCCGTGAAATCGTGCGCAATGCCTTCTGTCACACCTGATTCAATCGTACTGATTCGCTCAAGTGGGAGCCTTATACGATTTTCTTTGTCGAACGGGGCAGGGCAAAGATCGACTTTGTTGCGCGACGACATGAGACCCTGAACGTACATGCAGAACACCTGACCATCTTCCATCGTGACCCTTACAGGAATGAGAGACTTACGCCAGAACATCAGCGCCTTCTCCACGTTGGTGTAATCGCGCGGCCAGACTTCTGCAGGAATCCCGTAGGTGATGTCAGTAATATTCGTCATATCGTCACAGTGTCGTTGGGAGGATATCGATGTCACCTGCGTTGCTGGTGAACACCCGGAAGACTTTCGTCTCGCCAGCTTTGGTGATGGTCTCGCGTTCCTGACGAGCAGGGTTCAGTGCGCACAGCCCGGCGCCTTCCAGTGAAGCGCCAACAATCCATTGCCCGGCATCAAGATGGAACGTCGCTTTTTCACCGGTCTCAAGTTTCGCAACCGTCTCACCATTGATGAAGATGGATGCGTCACAGCCCGCACCTATCATACCTTTGTCCCTCATAACCACCAGCGTGGTTGGTGCAGACGTCTGGTATTTGAAAACTCTGGCCTGCGGAGCCGGTTTTGCATCAGCTACAGACACAGGGCGGGATGAACATGCACTCAGGAGTAAAACGGGGATGGTAATCAGTGGAAGTAGAACGTGTTTCATGGCTTGAACTAAATCCTTATCACTTCAACGAACAAGGCGTCTTGCGACGCCCTTAATGCTTAATCGAGACGTTTGAGAATATCGGCCAGATCTTCTTTGGTCATGCCAGAGGATTCGTAAATCTTCATGACCTTTTCACGGGCCTTTGCAGAAGCCTCTAATGACGTAGCTGCCTTATCAAAATCAGCCATCGTCATGTTGGACAGCACCAGATTGATGATGTCTGCCTTTGACAGCTTAATATTGCGTTCACGCAGTCGATTCTGAAAGGTTTCCAGCTTGTCGTTTGCTTTTTCGGTTAACTGAACCTGGCAGTGTATAGCGCGTTTCTCGCTCATGCTTACTCTCTATTCAAAACAGTGAAATCGAATGTGCTACCCACCGGCAAAACGCCCTCGGCAAACCCAGGCGTCGTGTCGATAATGTGCTTCCGCTCATATGAATGCGACATGAGATATTTGTTGCTCACGTCGATAAAGTCGGTAATAAAGCACACGTTAGCCTGATTCTTTTTGGCTCGAAGACCGCGACCAACACGTTGGCGCATCTCAACTTCGGCTTTGCCGCCACCACCCAGAATCACCGCCCCTACGCTTGGAACGTCGACACCAACATCCAGAATGGTTGAACCAATCAGAACATCTATCTTGCCTGCCGCCAGACTGTTGAGCTTTGTTTGTCGGGTAGTCTGGTTTGATTCTCCGTAGATGAAATCGACCTTCAGGCCGCTTTCCTTCATCATTTCCATCAAAATCTGACCATGACGCTTCAAACGAACCAGCGTCATACAGTTCAGACCGTGACTTTTGTACATTAACGCTTCGCGCACAATAGCCTCGTTGCGGCCCAGATTGTAAACGATGCCTAACTGATAGGCTTTCTGGTAAGCCGTACTCATTCCAACCCGAAAGTTCAGGTGTTTCGAAGCAAGTTCGGCCCTAATCCGCACCTCGTCTGGAGTGTACGCGATTTTATGATATAGAAAGTATGGTTTCGCTAAAATACCTCGATCGATCAAATATTTCTCCGTTACCTTTATCTCAATGCGGCCGGCAACGGCCATGAGACGCATATTTGCCTCGGTCGAGTCCTTCATGAACGGCGTAGCTGTCAGCGCCAGACGGTAATCGGCATTGATGCACAACCTGGCGATATCGTAGAAGTTTGAACCAGATGATTCGTGTGCCTCTTCCAGAATCAGCAGAGAAACGCTGGACAGAAAGCGCTTAACCAGTTCCCGGCGCTTCAGGTGGTACTGTTTTTTCTCCGGTGATGCGTCGCGCGGTGGTTCTTCGAGAAAACTGGCCAGGGTCTGCACCGTGGCAACGTTGATATGGCGCGAGACCTGGAACTCACCAGATCCAATCACCCCAACTTTCTGACCTTTCAACCACGGCTCGCCATTCTCCGCGCGGTAGTCGATGGATTTCTGGAAGTTCTCTGCCATCTGGAACATCAGAACCGAGCGCGTGGTTAAAAACAGTGTCATACGACCAATGCGAGCAGCTGCCTTACACGCTACGTTCGATTTACCGCCACCCGTCGCAATCTGGGCAATCATCATCCCTTCGCGCACCAGTGTTTCCACAGTCTGATCCTGATACGCATAGTCCGGGTTATACGGGAATGGGTTAACTACCGGGTTCGGCTTGCCCAGCGCGGGGGCTTTTTCCTTGCGCACATGCACGCATTTGATGCCAGCTTTCTGAAGGTTGGCCGCTACTGGCTTCGCAAACCCAGCCGGGAACGCGTTTTTGCTCCAGTTGAACATCGTGCTGGTTCCTTTCCAGTCACCAGCCTCCACTTCATAGCTCAACATCTCCTGAACGAGCCGTTTCACGTTGTCATCAGCGCCAGAAATCAGCGCATTGACTGCATTCGATACAATCCGAACTGTCATAAACCTCTTTCCTTCGTGCCTTTTGTATGGTAATTGGCTATTATAGTAAGTAAGTACTTATACAATGGATTGTATCAGAATTATGGATGTGAAAATTACGATTCTGCAGGTGGAAGTCGCGAACCTGCGTCCGAATCCCTGGAATACCAACTCCGTTGGGGCGCAAAACTTCGAAAAACTGAAAGGCTCTATCGAAAAATTGGGCTTTTTTAAGCCAATTCTGGCGCGGGAGCTGGACGGGGGCGTTTTTGAGATCCTCGGTGGCGAACACCGCTGGCGTGCCGCGATGGAGCAGGGCATTTCAACGGTTCCCGTCATCTCCGTGGGCAAAATTAACGACCTGGTGGCCAAACAGATGTCCCTGGTCGATAACGAGCGCTACGGCGAAGACGATCAGGTCGCTTTGCAGCGCTTAATCGCAGAAATCCAGTCTGAAATCGACTACCGGTTGTCCGATATCGCCCCGTATGACGACGAAATGGCGGCAACACTCGCCAAAGCGTCAGTTATCGATCTTGAAGCGCTGGAAGCGCTCTCCCGTGGCGATGACGAGCCGGTCGATGAGGACAAACGCGAGAAAACCGAGCGAGTCGGCGCTGAACACCAGACGATGCGCTTCAAAGTGACGTTTGATGCGTCAGATCGCGTCGCCGACACCATCAAAACCATCATCAAAGAGCAGGGAATCAATACCGGTAACGAAATGGAGAACGCCGGGGAAGCCCTGGTGTGGCTGGTCGACTACTACAAGGAGCGTATGTAATGACCAAAAACTTTGTAATCGTCTATCGAAACCCGGCAGAACTCATCCCGTATGAGATGAACGCCAAAAAACATGACGAACAGCAGATCCGCGACCTGGCGGCCGCCATCAAAAAGCGCGGGTTTGACCAGCCGATCACGGTCGACAAGCACGACGTCATCATTACTGGCCACGGTCGTCGCGAGGCGGCACTTCTGGCTGGTCTGGAGCGTGTGCCGGTCATCGTTCGCGACGATCTGAGCGAAGAAGAAGTGAAGGCGAAGCGTCTGGAAGACAACCGCCTGGCCAGTATTGACTACGACGCTATCAAATTGCAGCAGGAACTGGAATCCCTGGTGTTGGGTGACGTCGAGGTCTTCGGTTTTGAGGAGCGCGAGCTGAACGTGCTTGTCGGCAGCATGACCGAAGAGATGGAAACCGGCTCTCTGGTGCTCGATCTGGGCGAAGAGACGGAACGCCAGAAAGAAGAGCACACCGAGATCAGTCGCGAAGTAGCCTCTGAAGAAGTCCGCGTCATCGACGTATTGGGCTTTAAAACGCTCCCTGCTGGCTCTGCCATTGTGGTTGGGGATTTGCTTGCCCACATGGAAGAAATCACGGGAGAGAGCGGGGTAGACGCTTTCGTGGCGTATGCGGAGAAAGTTTCTTCTGGGGAGCTGGCTGCATGAGCAAATACACCATCAACGTATCGTTTCAGACCCGCGTGAACAAAACCACGCGCACGCTGGAGATTGCCGAATCGTTCGGTCTTGGCCTTGACGAAAAAGAGTGGACGCTTTACGACAATCTGGAGCTGGAAGTGAAGCAGGGCGATGTGGTGTACATCACCGGCCAATCCGGTTCCGGTAAATCCGTTGTGCTGCGCGAGCTGCAACGCCAGATGAAGGATGAAGGGCTTTCTGTAGCCTCCATCGATGACTTTACCTTCGACAATGAGGTTAACGTCATCGACCAGCTGGGCAAAACCACCAGCGAAGCGCTGGGGCTGCTGTCTATGGCCGGATTGAATGACGCCTATCTATTCGTGCGCAAGCCATCCGAGATGTCTGACGGCCAGAAATACCGTCTCAAGATCGCCAAGCTGATCGAGTCAGGTGCAAAAGTCTGGGCAGCCGACGAATTTGGCGCTGTTCTCGACCGTGTAACCGCCCAGGTTGTGGCGTCGAACCTCCAGCGTGCCGCCCGTAAGGTTGGTGCGACGGTAATGGTGGCGACGACCCACGAAGACCTGAAGAACGCGCTGCGCCCGGATATGCAGATCACCAAGCACTACAAAGAACGCGTGAAGGTGGAATATGCCTGATTTGAAGATCGTAGAGCTGAAGCCATCGAAAGAGGCTGACAACAACAACGTTGAAGTCATCCGCCTGCTGGAAGAAGCACTCCAGTACGCCAGAGAAGGCAAAAGCCAGAGCCTGGCGCTGCTGATGATTAACAACGACGGCAGTGTTCTGGATTGCTGGCATAACGGTGGGCGTCCATACGTCATGGTTGGGGCGATGGAATCGCTTCGCCTGGACTTCATCAATGCCAATATCGAGCGCAGGTGATCGACATGACAGACATCATCATCAAACGCTACCGCCCGGAAGAGTTCCCGCGTCATCTGGACTTTCTGGAGCGTATGACCGTTACCAAAGGCACGGTTGAAGACTGGCACGCGCTGAAGTCGCTGCACTACAAGACGGATGGTAAGCCGTTCGCGCCAACGTATTATCGCTGCGAACTGGACGACCGGCTGGTGGGCGTCGTAGTTATGGCTTACCCGAAACTGCTGCTGGCGCCTCGCCATCGCATGTTTCCTAAGCTGAAGCCAACCACCAATACCACCGTGGCCAACCAGTATTGGGGGCGGTACGTGAACAACAACTTTGCGGTGATCAGCCGTTCCGTTGTGGACACTCAGTACCGCGGCGTCGGCGTCTCCTATCGAATGATTAACCTGGTTAGCAGGATGCACGACCGGCCAATCATCGAGATCCAGTCGTCGATGAGCAAATACAACCCGTTCGCCATGAAAGCAGGGTTCCAGTTCATCCGTCCGGAGCGTCCGAAGAGCTATGAGAGTGCGTTGCGCGTCTTCCAGCGTCATTTCCGTTCCGACCCTGGTGACAACGAAGCGATCGTCAAAGAGCTGTTCGCCATGAGTGAGTCTCGCCGTCGTCGTGCGCTGCGTGATCTGGTCGCTGACTACCACAAGAACAGTTCCCTGGCCAAAGCCGGGCGTAATCGTGGCACGACGATTCAGGACATTGCCGACAGCCTGGTGGACGAGGCCAGCATCGTGAAGCTGCTCAAGGACATTCACAACCTGAGCTTCACCTCTCCGCTGTATGGCGTGTACCGAAACCCGGACTTTGGTCGTCAGCTGCCGGACACGTTGCCACTGCTGGCATTCGACAAACAGCCTTTGAATAAACCTCTTGAAATTGCATTACCGGCATAAGGATTTGCCATGACGTTGACCGACAAACAAAAAGACATCATCAAAACCATCAATTTAGGCCATGAGCGTGGGCATCTGCTCGATCTGGACGAGCTGCTTGAAGTGCTGCCGTACAAAACGACCAAACAGAGTATGCAGTTCTCTATCCGCGCACTGGTGAAAAAGGGGCTGGTGGAGAAAGGAATGTGCCGCCAGCGCGGTGATTCCGGCTACCACCGTCGCACGCTGGGACTGACCACGTTAGGTCGTGCCAGAGCCAAATTACTGGTGATGTAAGTCGGTCTGGGAGCCAGTTTGAGAGCCTGCTTCCGTATATATAAATACTAAGTGACTTATTAAATATATACGGAAGCAGGTTCTGAATACTCCCCAGCCCGGTTTTAAACACCCAGAAAACAAATTGGTTAGGCACAGAATTAAACAAGTTGTTTAGGAGCGCAAGGATGCGCTCTGAGTGTTTTAGAGGGATCTATGACTGTAGAAAAAGACGAGAGCAAAACTCGCCTGACGCCAGCTGAGTGGGCAGAAGCCGAAGCAAAGTGGACTTCCGGCGAATACACACTCTCCAAGCTGGAGGAAGAGTACGGCATTCGTCGTGAAACGCTCTCCAGACATTTCAAAAAGCGTGGATTAGAGAAAGGCGCGGACTCCGTTGGGAAGATGGTGCGCGAGTCGCTCAAATCCGACGCAGAGCTGCGTGCGAAGGCGCGTGCAGAGAAAATCGAAGAGCGCCGGACTCGTTACGACGATTGGGCATTCGCACTCGGTCGGATGGTGATGCATGAGGTGGCCACAGCCAAGAAGGACGGCAAGCCACTCGCAACCATCGAAGATGACCTGAAGAGTCTCCAGCGTGCCAGCGGCACACTCGCTAAGTGCTTCGAAATATCCTCGAAAGCGCTCGGTATGGATCGCGCTGAGAACGAAGAAGACGAAATCCCGAACCTGGTATTTGGCGAACTTACGCCTTCCCAGGTGGCGCAGCTGCGTAAGGAAGATGATGAGCCGGATCTGATTGATGACGATCTGGTTGAGTCACTCGAAGAGGAAGCACTGAGCGAAGCAGAGGGCGATTCTGACGCGTCTGGTGATGAAAGTGATGGGAGCGTCTAACTATGGCCATCCCGTCGTCTCTGAGTCTCGTACAGCTGCATTCTGGGCAGATGCAAGTCTTCCAGTCGCCACATCGTTTCAAAGTGGTGTGTGCGGGTCGACGCTGGGGTAAATCCCGGTTGTCGATCTCCACCATCATCCGCGCGGCAGCCAAAGAGAAAAAGCAACGTGTCTGGTACGTCGCACCGACTTACCAGATGGCTCGCCAGATCTTGTGGGATGACCTGCAGGAAGTTCTGCCTCGTAAATGGGTTCGTAAGAAAAACGACACCACGATGACCATCGTGCTGAAGAACGGCTCTGAAATCGCGCTGAAAGGTGCGGATAAGCCCGATACGCTTCGTGGTGTGGCACTGCACTTCGTGGTGCTCGATGAATTTCAGGATATGAAGCCTGACACCTGGTACAAGGTACTGCGTCCGACACTGTCCTCTACCCGTGGCGGTGCGCTGATCATCGGTACGCCAAAAGGCTTCTCCGAGTTCCACAAGCTGTGGACTATCGGTCAGAACAAAGATTTGCAACGCAAAGGGCAGTGGAAGAGCTGGCAGTTCGTTACGGCTGATTCTCCGTTCGTACCGAGCGCGGAAATCGAAGCAGCGAAGAACGATATGGACCCTAAATCGTTCGCACAGGAATACCTGGCCAACTTCGAAAACATGTCCGGACGCGTTTACTACCCGTTCGACCGCAATGTGCATGTGAAGCCACTCCAGTTCAATCCGAAACTGCCGATCTGGGTTGGTCAGGACTTCAACATCGACCCTATGTCATCGGTCATCCTGCAGCCGCAGCCAAATGGCGAGTTGTGGGCCGTGGACGAGGTTGTGCTGTTCTCTTCCAACACGGCTGAAGTGTGTGATGAGCTGGAGCGCCGTTTCTGGCGTTGGAAGTCTCAGGTCACTATCTTCCCTGACCCGGCAGGTGCGTATCGCCAGCACGCACGCGGCGAATCGGACGTCGATATCTTCAAGGAAAAAGGTTTCCTTCGAGTCGATTATCCGAAGAAGCACCCGCCGATCGCAGACCGTGTTAACGCAGTGAACCGCATGTTGATGAGTGCCTCGGGCGAAACCCGGTTGTACATCGATCCGAAGTGCAAACACCTCATCGACTCGCTGGAGAAGGTGATCTACAAGCCAGGCTCACGCGATATGGATAAGACTGGCGGCATCGAACACAGTGCGGATGCGTTGGGTTATCCGGTTCATCGTAGGTATCCGGTGAAAAATCGTGTTATTCTTGGTGGATCTAGATAGGTAAGTACTTACCTAAGTGGAAAGGGAAATCAAATGGAATTGACTGACAAGCAAATCAAAGACCTTGTGGCACGACGCCACCCTGAATATGAGAAGAAAAAAGAACATTGGGACTTCCTCGCCAGCACCTACGCTGGCGGGCGTGCCTGGTTCAACGACAATATCTTCCGTTACTTCAAAGAGGGCGATCAGGAGTTCAAAGAGCGCCTGGAACGCGCTTATCGCTTCAACCATACGCGCGAAGTGGTAAACCTCATCAACAAATACCTCTTCAAAGAGGTCATTCACCGCAACACTGATGAAGCACCGGAGCAGATCCGCAATTTCTGGAAGCGAGCCACGCGCCAGAACGCCTCCATCGATGCGTTTATGGCGGCTATCGATCTGCAATCATCCATTTATGGCCGTATCTGGGTTGTCGTGGATAGCACGATGAACGTCGATGTTGAGTCTGTTGCAGACGAGAAGAAAAATGATGCGCGTGCCTACGCTTACTGGATTTCGCCGCAGCAGCTGCTTGATGTTGCCTGGGATGAAGACGGCAATATGTTGTGGGCGCTGATTGTTGAAATCGCGCGCGACGACGAAGATCCGTTCACTTCAACCGGGCAGGAATACCAGCGTTACCGTCTGTGGACGCAAAACGAGTGGTATCTGTTCCGTGAAGAAGTGAAGAAGGGTTCCGGAAATAGCGGTCGCCGTCAGGCCAAAGTCGTTCTGGAGGATAGCGGCCAGCATAATCTGGGCGTGGTGCCGGTGTTCCCGGTGGATTGCATTGGTGAAAGCGAGTCTCCGTATTTCAGCCCGTCGTTGATTGACGATATTGCCTATCTTGATCGCGCCGTGGCCAACTACCTGTCGAACCTTGACGCGATTATTCAGGATCAGACATTCAGCCAGCTGGCGATCCCGGTTCAGTCATTGCTGCCGGGCGATGAAAACCACACCAAAGTGCTTGAAATGGGGACAAAGCGCGTCTTCACCTTCGACTCTGAGAGCGGTAATCAGCCATTCTACCTGTCTCCGGACCCGAAACAGGCCCAGATGATTATCACCACGATTAAGACGGTGATTAACGAGATCTACCATTCCGTTGGTGTGGCAGGTGAGCGAACCAAGCAGGATAACGCACAGGGCATCGATAACTCTTCGGGCGCAGCGAAGATGTACGACTTCCAGCGCGTTAACAGTCTGCTGGTGACAAAAGCAGAGCGCCTCGAAAGGGCAGAGCGCCAGATGATGCAGCTGGCAGCGAAATGGATGGGTGTCGAACTGGATGAAGACCACTCTCTGATCGCGTACCCGGAAAGTTTCGACATTCGCGGTCTGACTGACGAGTTTGCCGTTGCTGAGAAACTGTCGCTGCTCCAGGCGCCTGATTCTGTTCGTCGTCATCAGATGGAAATGCTCATCGAGAAGGTCTTCCCGAACATTTCCGAGGTGATGCAAAAGGAATTTCAAAAAGATCTCTTGAAATTTCCTCCAAAAAATGATCTTAACACCCTTGAAAATAAGTCAGTACTTACTTATGATCGAGATACAGCCCAAGAAAGCGGGCAAGATCAACCCCGAGGGAATGGGGACTCATCTACTCAAGAGACCGAGTGATAAGTAACGAAAAGGAATTTCTATGAATCTGTGGCAAATGCTTATGGCCCGTCGTGGCCTGATGGATGTAGCCGAAGCGCATGAGCGCGGAGGCGCTGGTGGCGGTGCTCCTGCTGGAGACAATGAGCAGGGCAATCAAGACCCAGGCAAACAGGGCGAGCAAAAAGAGCAACCGAAGGGTGACGACGACGAGTATGCCGGTATGACTCAGGAAGAATTGCTGGCAGAACTGCGTAAGTCCAAGAAAGCCGGTGCAGACCTGCTGAAAGAGAACATGAAGCGCAAGGAGAAAGAGCGCACATTGGCCGATCAGCTGGCTCAGTACGGTGATATTGACCCGGCGCGTGCTCGCCAGCTTCTCGAAGCTGAACAAGCCGCAGAAACCGCACGTCGGGAGGCGGAGCAGGCTGAACTGGAACGCCGTGGTGAGTTCGATGCTGTGAAAAAGCAGATGATCGAAGCGCACCAGGCTGAACTGGCACAGCGCGACGAACGCTACTCCGCTCTGGAGAGCGAGAACGCCGCACTGAAGGCTCAACTGGTCGAAATGACTGTTGGCGCTTCCTTCAGCGGCTCTGCCTTCCTGCGTGACAAAGTTCTGATGACTCCGGCTAAGGCTCGCGTTATCTACGGATCTCATTTCGAAGTGGGTGAAGACGGTAGTGTTGTGGGCTTTGATAAGCCAGCCGGTCAGAAAGAACGTGCAGTTCTGGTTGACGGTGAAGGCAAACCGTTACCGTTCGAATCCGCGATTGAGCGTATTCTGCGTGCAGATCCGGAAGCTGACGCACTGTTGCGCAGCGAAGCCAAGCAGGGTGCTGGTTCCAATAGCAAACCGACCCACAAAGTAAACCAGCCGAAGAGCAAGTCGACTATGGATAAGTTGACCTCCGGTCTGGGGAAAATCGGACTCAAGTAACATCTTAAATCATAGGGAAATGAAAGATGCCATTACTGCGTGATGAAGCTGAAAAGCTGTCTAACAACGAACTTGAGCAGGGTGTGATCGAGACCATCATCGATCGCGATGACCTGTTCGCTGTTCTGCCTTTCATGAAGATAAATTCTAAGGCATACCTCTACAACCGTGAAGCTACCCTGAGCGAAGCAACCTTTATTGATGTGAACGACACCATCACCGAAGGCGCTGCAACCTTCACCGAACACGTTGCGAAACTGCGTATCCTGGCAGGCGACGTAGACGTCGACAAATTCCTGGCGACCACTATGTCTGACACCAACAGCCAGCTGGCAATCCAGGTTCGTCAGAAGGTGAAAGGTCTGGCGCGTGCATTCCGTCGCAACCTGATTCTGGGTAACTCCACCGAGAACACCAAAGCATTCGACGGTATTCCGAAGCTGATGCACAACGATCAGAAGATCGACATCGCTAAGGCTTCCATGACGTTCTCCATGTTCGACGAGCTGGTGGACGCGGTGAAAGACCTAGGCGCTGACTGCATCATGATGCGTTCCGAACACCTGCGTGCGTACCGCGCTCTGCTGCGTACCGTCAACGTAGGCCCGTCCGAAATCATGATGGAGAACTTCGGTCGTCCGATGCTGTGCCATAACGGTGTTCCGTTCATCATCAACGACTTCATTCCGAAGAGCGAAGACAACACCGCTGCGGACATCTACTGTCTGCACCTGTCCGAAGAGAACGGCGTGACCGGTCTGTACGGTGGCGAAAACGCCGGTATCGTTGTTGAGAACATCGGTACTGTACAGAACAAAGACGCAGTACGTACCCGCGTTAAGTGGTACTGCTCTCTGGCGAACAAGCACGACAAGGCTATCGCCGCACTGACCAACGTAAAAATTTGATCAGTATAGTAGGTAAGTAATTATCTACCGTTTAAGGGTGGGCTATACGCCCACCCTTTTTGTAGGAGCGAGAAATGCCAGAACAAAAGATGAAGATCACTGAAGAGGCGTTTGCGGATTTCACGGGTCATGTATGCGGCACCGGATTCACTCATTCCATCTCTGACGAGCCTTTGGGTGAGCGCCAGCA
This sequence comes from Citrobacter sp. C1, assembly GCF_014596895.2. Lineage (NCBI taxonomy): Bacteria > Pseudomonadati > Pseudomonadota > Gammaproteobacteria > Enterobacterales > Enterobacteriaceae > Citrobacter > Citrobacter sp. C1. Next base: position 59,087 of record NZ_CP115037.1, on the reverse strand, counting down.
GAGACGTCTTGCTGCTTGCCTCCAGGCGGTTCCATTCGTCCCGTCCGTTTCCACTACTCCGGCTGAGCCGACTGTACCGGACGACGAATCTGCGAAATTACTTGCGAAGACGGAACCTACGAAGCGACAGCAACGGTCAAAGTGACCGAAGCACCTGCCGCGTAACTAACACATGGGCGATATCGATCGCCCATTAAGTGAGAATAACCATGAAACCAGCAAAAATTCAATTATTGGAGCCTCAGTTTTTGGGTTATACGGGCATCCTCTGTGGCATTCAGTTTGTGGATGGAGTCTCGGTTGCCGAATTGCCATTCATCGACCAGCAGCGAATTTGCGCCTCCATGCGTGCCACTACAGTTGAAGGCAAAAATGTATCTCCTTCTGCCGCGTACAGCAGCCGCAATGATTTGACTGCGGACGACATTGTCGAGACGGCGGCCCCGGATATTGTGCCAATGAAACGTGGTACGGCTGAAGTCGAAGCCAAACCGGTACAGCGCTTTACTCGTGAAGAGCTGGAGTCGATTGCGGACTGTGAGGGTATTGCGGGTCTGCGTCAGATTGGCAACCAGATTGGCGTTAAAGCCAAAGGCATCGTTGAAATGATCGAAGGCATCCTGAAAGCACAGGGCGGTGAGTGATGGCGCAGATCGACACGTACCGTAGCGGGGAAGCTGTTTCCCTGTCGTTTGCATTTAACGTTCTGGATATTGCGTCGGCCACATACACCGTCAGAGATGGCGCTGGTGCGATCATCGTTGATAACGAACCTCTCGACATTACTGAGGGGCAGATGTCCATTCCGGTTGTCGTGTCGGCCGAACACAACCTGCTTTCAGATAAAGAGCGCGATCTGCGACACGTCATTGTCAAAGCGGTGGCATCCGGGCTGACGCATGAAGAGCGCAAGATGTACGTTCTGCTGAATAGCTTCGAGCTGTCAATTCCAGGCCAGTCATTCGCAACGGTCGCAGACGCCCAGATGCAAGCTATCGATATGCTGAACGGCGACACCCTGTTAGCTGATGGAGAAGGGCTGATGCGCAAACGTCTCATTGAGGCCACCAGACGCGTCAAAACGCTGCCGTTCTCAATCCGCAAAGTCCTGCGTATCGACTTCGACCGTTACGACCGCCCGCAAAACATGCTGAACGTCTATGACATTCCGTGGGGCGCTGACGGGGCATATCGTCACGATCTGATTGATTGGGAGCAGATAACGCCGGAGAAATTCGACGAGTTCCCGGACTACTTCAAACAGGCATTAATGCTGGCCGTGGTTAATGAAGCCTGCGAAATCGCTAACGGTAATGACGTAGCGGCAGCCCGCGAGGACGGCATTCTGTCTGAGTCCATTGGTGAAACGACTAATATGTACCGCACCGGCAAAGCGGCAAATGTGCATGTGGCTCGCAGTACCTGGCGACTGCTGGTCAGTTACATCAATAACCGCATGATTGTTCGCCGTGCGTAACGCCAGTCGCATTATTTACTTCTGGTCGAAAGGCTCAAGACGAGCAATCGCGCCTTCGCCTGGTAATGAGTGCGGCGGCCAACCACAGGGAGAGTGCATGAACATTTCATGGCAAGCAGAGATAGCGATTTACCGTCTGGGTTCGAAGAACGTCTACGGTGAAGCGCAATTGCAGTTCGTCAGGAAGACGAACGTCGGCGTCGTTAAGTTTGAGCAAAGTAACGAGAAATCATCGGTACGTGCGGACAGCTCCGGCAGTCGCGGTAAAGCGGATCTGGAATTGTTCGATGCTGTTCTGGTGATCCCACTTGAGGCCGCAGTACAGCTTGATGACGTTCTCATTCTGGAGGGGCAAAAGCTGAAGGTATCCAGCGTGCATCGTCGCTGGGGACTGCGTGGGCGCCCTGGGCATCTGGAAGTAGGGGCAAACATATGGGTCTGAAGTACGACGCGCATCAGTTTAAGCGTGCTGGCGACAGGCTCAATAACAGCCAGAAAGCCTTTAAGCGTTATCTCATCCGTGACATGGAGAAGCTGGCGCGTCTGGTTGAGCGTCTTGCGCGGGCAATGGCCCCGCTGGAGACTGGCTCACTCGAAAGCGCGATCTTCGCGAGAGTGGTCAAAGAAGGTTATACCGGGCTTCGTATTGAGTTATCGGTATCTGGAGCCAAACCACGCGAAGGGCATCCGGGCGTTGAGGTTGGCGATTATGCGGAGTACATGGAGTTGGGCAAGTATCGTCTCGGCTATCTCTCTCGCATGAAGAGCGTCACCAACCCGCCAGTCGCTGGTGTGAAGCCACGAGTTGGGCCTTTGTTCCTTGAGAGAGCCGTACAGATCAGTGAAAAACAGTTCACTCAGACGATAGCAGAAGCGGCAAGGAAAGCAGGTTTTACGAGAGGTTGATGTGTTTATTGAAGCATTTGCGAGCCTGATGCAGAAGGCGAAGATCGGTACAGTCGGCGCTGACATTTTCTGTCACTACATGCCAGCCAATGTGAAGTCCGGTGTTCTGTTGGTTAATCCCAATACGGGGATCGCTATTGACCATGAGTTGAAAGGCTTTTATCACGACTCTTTTACCGTCATCGTGCGTAATGCGACGATCACAAAGGCGGTGGCGAAAGCCAATAAGATCATGGATATGTTCCCGGTCGAAGAAACCGTGTCAGAGGGCGTTTACTTCCGGTTGGTTCGGCCAATGTCTATGCCGATCACTTATCCCAAAAACGAAGGCTCATTAATTGAAGCGGGTATCCCGATTGAATTTGCGGGCTATTTGTTGAATTAATAAAATAAGTAAGTATATACTTACCATTGGCGCCATGAAGGTGCTGATTTAACGGAAAAAGGAGTTTTCCAACAATGTCCAATACCCATGTAAAAAACATCAAACTTGGCGCCTGCAAAGTGTCGTTTGGTGGCGTTGATCTGGGTTACACCAAAGGCGGTGTTCAGGTTGAGGTTGCGACCGAAACTCTGAAAGTCACCGTAGACCAGCTGGGGCAGACCACCATCTCCGAGCTGGTGCAGGGTCGTAACATCACTATCACTGCGCCGCTGGCCGAGTCTGTGTTGAAGAATATGGTCGATCTGATGCCGGGTTCTACCCTGAGCGAAGAAGATAACGCTGTAACCATCACCTCCGCACAGGGCGTCAACCTGATCGACGTAGCCAAAGAGCTGGTTCTGACCCCGCAGGATACCACCGACTACGTTCTGACCATCCCGAAAGCGGCGACCGCAGGTAACTTCACCATGACTTACCAGTCTGATGATGTTCGCGTGTTCTCCGTTCAATTCACCGCTTACCCGGATGATAGCGGCGTGCTGGGGAAAATGAGTGGCCCAAAGCCGGTTAAAACCGTCTCTATCTCTCCGGAATCTCCGGAAGTTAAAGCTGGTGAGACCGTGCAGCTGACTGCCCAGATCACCCCAGAAGATGCCGGCGACAAAACTGGTGTGTGGGAATCCGACAATCAGGAGAAGGCAACCGTTGACCAGACTGGTCTGGTTCGCGGAGTAGCTGAAGGTTCGGCAAATATCTCCTTCACCAGCAATAGCGGCGGCAAGAAAGCGACCAAAGCAGTAACGGTTAATTCTGCCCAATAATCGCGATGTAACTAAGCAGAGGCTCAGGAAGAGCCTCTCTTTTAAAAGGACTTTAACCAATGACCAAATTACTCGATCTCGACTCCATTCTGCCTCCGAAGAAAAGCATCAAGTTCGGCGGTCAGGAATATCCCATCGTTGAAATGACTGTTGGCCTGTTCGTCTCCATCAAGCAGATGGAAGGCAAAGACCTTCAGAACATGTCGCCTGTTGAGCAGGTTACTGCTTACGCCGACCTGGTTCGCAAGGTCATCCCATCCGTGCCGGACGCTGTACTGGAAAAACTGACTGTTCCGCAGCTCCAGCAGATCTTCACCTTCGCTATGGAAGTGATTGATGAAGAGAACGAAAAAGCGGCTGGTGAAGGGGCAAAGTAATTTCCCGCGATGAATCCGGGGTAAAGACCGTATCGATAGATCTCGGATTCTATTTCAGTCGTGTAGTTGCTCACTACGCCGTGTCGCCATTAGAGCTGCTGGGCGTCCCTCTAACGATGTTCTGGATGCTCAGTCGCAACATCGACCGCCTGCGCGCGGAAGAGGATGTCCGCAACCTGCAAGTCGCTCGCGCTGCCCAGGCAGATGGCGAGGGCGTGAAGGCGTTCATGGAGGGTTTGCAACTCAGGATTGGAAGACCAGTCGTAACCGATAAAGTCTACGATCCGCGCAAGGATAAGGCAGACCCTGACGCCAAAGAGCAACTGATGCAAATTTTTGGCAGAGGATGACAAGGGAATGTCACAAAACGTAGAGTTTATCCTGTCGCTGGAAGACAAGCAGTTTACAGCGTCAATCGACCGGGCGGGTAAGCTACTTACCAGATTCGGGGAGCAGGCCACAAAGCCCGCTCAGAAAATTAACAATCTGGAACGCTCGTTGGGTTCGGTCTCCCGCATCATCGGCGTTCTGGAGTCCAAGCTCGATGCCACGGCAGACAAACTACAGGATGTAGCTGCCGGCTTCGAGCTTGTGTCTGATGTTTCGCGCAAGACGCGAGGCAACATTACCAGCCTCAACTCAGGTCTCAAAACTCTGATTGAGCGCGTCGACACAACCACCTCATCCGTTAATAAACTCACCACATCGCTGCGCAAGGTTCAGTCTGAACTCAATGAGTTTTCCGATTGGGCAACGTTCGCTGGTAAGAGCGCCAGCCGCTTCGGTACGGAGGTAAAAGAAGCCTCTGCATCCGTGAGTGGCATGAATACGCGCCTTAACACCACGACGAAGCGTCTCAGCAATTGGGGCGTCACAACGAGCCAGGCTGCCGAGGGGCTGAAGAAAGTCCGCGATCAGATGGATGCCGTGATTGGCCGCCAGCAACTGATCAGCAAGCCGGTACGTGTGCGCACCAGCGGCTACGGTGAGGGCGGTGGTAATGGCGGTGGCGGTCGACGTGGCGGCACAAATGGCCACGGCGGGCGCGGTGCTGAAAATGGCGTGTTCTCTGGTCTGCGCGGCAATATTTTCCTGCTGGGCGAGATTGGTGATGCAGCAAGAACGGTAACTGACATCCTGTTTGGCTGGCAGAAGCCAATCATCGAAGCCGCCTCCGAAATGGAGCGTATGCGCGTCATGTTGCGCGGGCTGAACAAGGACAAGGCCAACCCTGGCAAAGCAGCCGCAGAGGATATGCAGTACATCGTGGATATGGCGCAAAACGCCCCGTTTGCGATGCAGGCGCTGACCGATTCCTTCGTTAAATTCCGCTCGGCAGGTCTCGATCCTACTGACGGATCGCTGAAAGCACTGGTGGACTCCGTTGCACGCTTCGGCGGCGATAGCGAGCTGCTTAAACGTGCTGCCGTGGCTGTCCAGCAGATGTCCGGTAAGGGCGTCGTGTCGATGGAAGAACTGCGTCAGCAATTAGGTGAAGCCGTTCCTAACGCGATGAAGGCGATGGCAGACGCTGCCGGTATCACTATGGGGGAACTGACCAAAGCAGTCTCCACCGGTACTGTGGAAGCGAAACAGGCGCTATCGCTGATGTTCGTTGGTCTGCGTGCAGAGAACGAAAACGCCGCCAAAGACATGATGCAAACCTACACCGGTGCGCTGGCGCAACTGCAAACCTCATTTACGCTGTTTGCCGATCGCGTCGGTCAGGCGGGCTATCTGGATTCTCTCTCAAAGGGAATGAAGGAGCTGGCCTCCATTATGAACAGCGCTGAAGGCATTTCGTTCGCTAACTCATTAGGTTCCGGACTTACCACCGCAATCGACAGCTTACGTGAGCTGGCGCAGTGGCTGGCGAAAAACCAGGAGTTGATTGTCAACCTGGGCAAAGTAGTGGCCGCTATGGTGGCGTTCAAACTGATGCGTGCGGGCATCATGGGCGTGATTGGCACTGCCGGGCAGATGGTTAACACGTTTGCGACGATGTCGACTGTCATTCAGGCGCCGTTCAATCTGGGAGCGACTGCTGTTACCCGGTTTAATCGAGCCTCTCGAATGGGGTTGGCACCTATTCCATCGCTGATCTTCGCTATCCGCGGCGCAATTACGGGGCTACAGGGGGCATTCGCTGGGCTAACTGCGTTCATCGCAGCAAACCCCATTGGTGCAGCGTTTACCGTCGCTACCGTGGCTGTGGCTGGGCTGATCACGTATATGACCATGCTCCGCAGCGAAACGTCAAAAGTCGTTGACGAGATCCGCAAAATCCCGGAAGCGATGACGGCGGCCAAACGTGCGCAGATGGCAGAGCGTGCGGAAAAGCTCGAAAAAGAGATCATCGCAGACCAGCGAGCGCTCAAAACAGGCGAAAGCGTGAGCTATGTGTCCAACTCTGTTGGCGCTGTCACTCACAAAGAGTCAAAAGCCGATATCGAGGCTCGCCTGAAGAAGAATCAGGAAGAGTACCAGAAGATCACCGGCACTATTGCGCTGGGTGACGGGGCTGTAGCCAAACGTCTGGCTAAAGAGGCAGCAGAATCCCAGATTGAGAAAATCCGGGCCGACAATCAGGTCTTCTCTGCGACATTTGTGAAAGCACGTCAGGAGGCTCTGGACAAGATCCAGAAAATCAATGACGACAAATCACTGTCCGACGATGAGAAGAACAAACTTCTCGCACCGCTCCGTGAAACGGTGAACAAGTCATACCTGGAACCGGCGCAAAAACTGGTCGATTCCCTGTCCTCCCGTAAAAACGCGACCGAGAAGCAGATTGCCCACTACAACGATCTGCTCGAAAAAGCGAAGAAAGAGGGCAATACCGAGCAGATTCAGAAGCTACAAGGCAGTATTCGAGGCTATCAGGAGCATCTGGAAGCTGTCGCTCAGGAGTTGACTCAGGCCGAGTTTGAGCGTGATAACGCTGCCAAAACTGGTAAGGGCGTCATGTCCAACCAGGGAACCGTTTTGGGGCTTGGTACGAGCGACAAGGCGGCCCAGAAAGCTTTGGCGCAGTACATGCGCAACCAAATGGACTCCGCAACCTATCAGCGCACGTTGCCAGACGGTACGGCGATGCTGGACTTCGAAGGTAAGCCGATCATTGGGCCGAAGCAGCTCAAAACCCAGCTGAACCTGCAGAAAGCCTCCAGCGCCAGCTCTCTGGAGAAAATGAGCGACGAGGAACGTGCAGCAGCGATCGCCGCACTAACCAAAGCGCGTGAGCAGGATGCAGCAGCAGCGGAAAAAGCCGGCCAGCGCACTGCCAATGCTTCTCAGCGTGCCGCGAGGAAGGAAGAAAATGCGCAGCGTAAGCTGGCGGCCGGCTACCAGAAAGCGCTGGATAAAGCCGATCAGCTTATGGGGCAGATGGGTGAAAGCTCTAAAGCGACCGTGTCGTTTGACCAGTCTCTACGCGATACCACCAAATCGCTGACCGAACTGGCCAACGCCGTACCGAATGAGTTCATCACTCAGGAGATGATCGACAAAGCCAAGTCACGCCTTGCTGATCTGGCTAACGCGAGCGACGACTACCGCGAGATGTTCAACCGCCGCAACGTCGAGCAGATGATCTCCACCTGGGCGCCGGAATCCGATTCCATCATTAGCGCGGGTTACAAGCCGTCTCGTGAAGAGAAGGTGGCCGATTTCAACGACACCTACAACCGTAACCTGAAAGCGTTGATGGATCTGCGTGACCAGGCTTCTGATCCGAAAATTGTGGCGCTGTACACCAAGCAGATCAATCAGCTTGTTGCCGCTGGCAATACCGCGCTCATCAAAGAGACCGGCACGGCCACGCAGAAGCTGGCGCTTGAGTATGAAAATCTGGCCGAGCAACTGGAAAATAGCTGGAGCAATCTGTTCAGCAGTCTTACCGATACGCTCACCGACTTCGTTATGAAGGGGAAAATGGACTTCTCCAGCCTGGCAGAATCCATTCTCCGCGACATCACCAACATGGTTGTGAAGACGCAGATCACCCTGCCTCTCATGAACATGCTGGGGATGGGAACGACGGCAGCTGGCAGCTCTCAGAGCGGCAATCTGCTTTCTGGTGTCGCGTCAGCGGTTGCCAATCAGGGCGTCCGTATGAATGCGGTCAACGGTGACAAGTCAGTAGGTGAAGCGACGAAAGAGACCTCCAGTTCTGTGTCCGGATTGGGTCAGACGACTCAGCAAACGACCAGCGCTATCGGTACGGCAACCAACGCGATTGGGAGTTGGGTGTCGGGGCTGTTCAGTAGCACCGAGGCCAAAGACGCTGAAACTAAAGCAGTGAAGACCTCCATCTTCTCAATGCAGAATCTCAGCTCTGTTACTGGCGCACTCTCCGCTACGTTCGCCATGTTGGGGGCAAATGCTTCCGGATCAGGCAACAAGTGGTTGAGTTTCGGTTCGACAGTGGTTTCCGGACTGGTATCAGCCTGGGCTGGTGGCGGGTTTGATAGTCTGATGTCGGGTTCCTCTGGCAGCTTAGGGTTTAACAATCTGACTGGTTCCGCGGCAGATGGTACGAATGGCATTCCTTCAATTCCGAAGCTCGCTAAAGGCGGTATTTTCGGGAAAGACGGAGTGGTTCCGCTGCGGGCGTACCAGAAAGGTGGCATCGCGGACTCCCCACAGCTGGCGTTGTTTGGCGAAGGAGACATGAACGAAGCCTACGTTCCGCTTCCGGATGGTCGTTCCATCCCGGTCACGCTCAATGCAGAGAGTGTTAAAGGCGGTGGCGGTGGCGTGTTCTCCCCCGTCAGCATTGAGATCAACGTCAACAGCGACGGCAGTGTCACGGAGAACAGCAATTCCGAAGGCGCATGGAGTCAGGCCGCACAGCGCATGAAGGCGATCGCGCTTGAAACCATCGCTCAGGAGAAGCGACCAGGCGGTTCGCTCAACCCTAACTCTCAACGTAACTAACCACGGCTGCCCCGGAAGGGGCAGTCTCACAAGGATGTGAGATGGAAAGACTGACTTTTAACTGGTATCCCGACTACGAGTCGGAAAAGACCGTGAAGCCTAACGTGACGGTTCTGAATTTCGGTGACGATTACGAACAGCGCCAGGCCAAAGGTCTCAATCGCATCAAAGAAGAGTGGAGCCTGACATTTACGCGCTCTTACGACGTCATCAATGCCGTCGATGACTTTCTGACGGCACGCGCGGCCGTTGAGTCGTTCTACTGGACGAACCCTCGTGGCAAAAAGATTGTTGTGGTGTGCGACAGCCATACGGTCAAACGTTACCAGGGCTATCAGGTTCTCACTGCGACCTTCAGACAAATTTATGAAGGATAATTTAACCCACTAGATAAGTAAGCACTTATTTACTATTATCTATAGGCGCTGACAGGATGTTGGCGCCTCTTTATTTCAAGGAAGAAACGATGGGTATTAAAGCTGATATTCAGAGCTTGTCACCCTCCGCGCTCATTGAGCTGTTCGAACTTGATATGTCGAACACCACCTCTGGGGGCAAGCTGTTTTTCCACGCCGGCACAAACGAACTGATGGAGCCAGTCGTTTGGCAGGGTGTGTCCTACGAACCGTGGCCAATCAAAGCGTCAGGCTTTGATAAGACTGGTCAGGGTACTTTGCCGCGTCCAAAAATCCAGGTCTCCAACTTTGCCGGAACTGTCTCCGCTGAAGTTCAGGCAAACGACGATCTGGTGGGTTGCCGCATCATCCGCAAGATGACGCTGGCGCGTTTTCTCGATGCGGCCAACTTCAAAGACGGGAATCCAACCGCAGATCCAAATCAGCACTTCCCGGATGAGATGTGGTTCATCGAACAGAAGACTCTCGAAACCCATGAGGTCGTCGAGTTTGAGCTGTCGAGTGTGTTCGATCTGATGGGCGTGCAGCTGCCGTACCGCCAGATCATCAAAAACACCTGCCCGTGGAAATACCGCGGCCCAGAGTGCGGCTACACCGGCCCATATTTCGACAAAAACAACCAGCAAACCACCATGTCAGGCGCGGATTACTGCACGAAACGCTACGACTCATGCAACGCTCGCCGTAACTACTTTGCCAATGGCGTAATCCACTTTGGCGGGTTCATCGGAGCAACACGTTATGGGTAATAAAGCGCTCCCTGAGCTTGGCTCGGACGTTATGCAACAAATCTATCTGACAGCCATCAAACGCTACCCGAACGAAGCGTGTGGCTTTCTGGTGCGTACCACTGGCGAGAAATATCGCTTCATTGAAGCCCGGAACGTGTCGGAGTACCCGGAAAACACGTTTGTTATGCACGCTGACGACATTATCGCTGCGGAAGATGCGGGGGACGTGGTTGCCATCTGGCACTCCCACACTGACGAATCAGCTGATGCGTCAGACGCCGATCGCGCCGGATGCGAGGCAACGGAAGTTCCGTGGCTGATTCTGGCTGTTCGCAAGAACGTAGAGGGCGATGCGCCATTTCACTTCAGTGAGATGAATGTGATCACCCCAGACGGCTTTGAGATGCCTTATCTGGGGAGACCCTATGTGTTCGGTGTCTTCGACTGCTGGATGCTTTGCCGCGACTATCTCAAGCGCGAGTTTGGTGTTGAGCTGAATCCGAATGCGCACCTGCATATCCCGTCATGGTACACGGGCGACAACGACATTCTTGACCAGAACTATCGAAATGAAGGGCTGGTGCGTCTTGCGCCAGGGACGGAACCGCAGCGCGGCGATGTCTTCTTCATCCAGTACGGAAAAATGCCTGACCACTGCGCGGTGTATATCGGAGACGGCATGATCCTGCATCACCAGATCGACCGTCTGAGTTGTCGCGCTTATTACGGTGGCATGTACCAGAAACACACGACGCACCACCTGCGTCACAGAGACTTACTCAAGGGAGATGAGACGTGTCTGAGTTAGTTCATGTGCAACTTGGCGGCCCTATGGCCAAACACTTCGGTCGTCACTGGCATTTGAAGGTTCGCAACACCAAGCAGGCTCTGGATTTGATTGAGGCTAATCGCCCCGGATTCAAAGCCTGGATGAAGCGAAACCTCAAAACCTACGACAAATACCACATCCAGATCACCAATAAGCAGGGCCACAAATGGTCGGTCGACGAAGGTGAATACCAGATGATGGGGCAGTCCGACAACATCGCGAAGATCCGAATTACGCCAGTTCCTCGCGGTAGTGGCGGCTCTGCGTTTGGTTGGTTTCAGACGGTGGTGGGTGCTGTTTTGATGGTCGCCTCCATCTGGGTTCCAGCCCTGGCTCCGCTCGGTTTGTCATTAATGATGGGCGGCGTCGCGCAACTCATTTCGCCACAGGCGACGAACGACAGTGTGAGACAGGCGGATAACTCCGACTCGTTCTATTTCGATGGGCCGCAGAACACCACTAACCAGGGAAACCCGGTGCAGCTCATCTATGGAGAGGAAATTTTGGTTGGCTCGCAGGTTGTGAGTTCTTCTATCACCATCGACCAGCTTATGTAATAAGGGATTTTTTTGAACATGGAACAGTTCAAGAAGAAAAGGCTGCCTCTCCTGATCGCAGGTGCAGGCGGCAAGAAAAGCAGCAGCTCCAGCCGCACGCCGGTTGAAGCCGATGATACCGTTAACTCGCGTGCTATGGCGTCTATCCTCGACTTGCTCGGGGAAGGCGTTATTGGCGGTCTTGTCAACGGGGCAAAGTCGATTTTCATCGACGACCTGCCGATTCTCAATGAAGACGGCTCTGCCAACTACAGCGGTATTACTTGGGACTTTCGTGACGGCTCGCAAGACCAGACACCGATGGACGGTTTCGATTTTGTTGAAACGCCCAAATCCATCAACATTCAGCTGAAAAAGACACATGAGGTGACAGTCTCCATCGATAACGATGAAGCTGACCGCGTTCGAGTCATCCTCAAATTTCCCTCTCTGCGTAGCGTGGATAAGAAATCGGGTGACACCAACGGCACAACAGTCAAATACAAGTTTCAGATCGCCAATGGTGATGGAACATTTGCTGATGTAGTTGCTGAAGGCGAGAAAAGTGTTGAAGTTGCCCTGACAGCGAAGAAGACAGGTGTTTACTACCGCAGCTACGAACTCAAACTGCCGAAACCTGGCCGTGCATATAAGGTTCGTGTCATACGCCTAACCGACGACAGCAAAACTCAGTATCTCTATAACGATACGTGGGTGGACTCCATCGGTGAGATCGTCGATACGCCAATGAACTATCCGAACTCTGTGCTTGTTGGACTCAAGGTTAACTCCGAGCAGTTCGGCAGCTCTATGCCTTCTCGTTCGTATCTGGTGCGTGGTTTGAAAATCCGCGTGCCGTCAAACTACAACGAGAACACCAATACCTATGTTGGTGTTTGGGACGGTACGTTTAAGCTGCTGTCATCCTCTAACCCAGCCTGGATTCTCTTCGACGTTCTGACCAACGCTCGATATGGCCTTGGGCAGTTTGTCTCTGAGTCCATGATTGATCTTGGACAGATGTATCAGATCGGTCGCTATTGCGACGAAGAGGTTGACGATGGTTTCGGCGGCAAGGAGAAGCGTTTCGCCATCAACACCCAGATAACCAGCCGGCAGGATGCTTATCGACTGATTCAGGATATCGCTGGCGCCTTCCGCGGTATGGTCTTCTGGGCTGGTGGAATGGTCAACGTCATGCAGGACAGCCCGTCAGACCCGGTCATGATGTTTACCAACGCAAACGTCAAAGATGGCCTGTTCAGCTATAAAGGTTCAGCTCGCAAAGATCGTCCTTCCGTTGCGCTTGTCACCTATAACAACAAAGAAGACGGCTACAAACAGAACATCGAGTACGTCGAAGACCAGGAGGCGATGCGTCGTTATGGCGAGCGCAAAACCGAAGTGGTTGCGTTCGGTTGTACCAGCCGTGGCCAGGCGCATCGTGTCGGTTTGTGGTTGCTGTATACCGCTCGCATGGAGTCTGACGTTATTACCTTTACTGCAGGTCTCGATGCTTCGTTCTTGATGCCTGGTGAAACCGTGCTGATCCAGAACAAGTACCGTTCGGGCAAACGCAACTCCGGTCGCATTATGTCCTTTAACAAGAACAGCATCACATTAGACGCACCAGTATCGTTGAAGAAAAGCGGCAGCTACATTCGCATCTTGAACCAGGAAGGCAAGATCGTCGAACGCGACATTCTGGAGACGGGGGAGAATATCACTAAAGTGACGTTCTCGAAGTCTCTGGCATCCGGCGAAATGCCAGTAATGAATGGCATCTGGACTATCACCGAACCAGATCTGGAGCCAATGCGAGTACGCGTTATCAACGTTGCGCAGGGTGATGCTCAAGGGTCTTTCGATGTGACGGTCGTCCAGAATAACCCTTCGAAGTACGAAGCGATAGACAATGGGGCGACGCTGATTCCGGAGAACAACACCGTTCTCGATCCAACATACTCGAAGCCGACAAACCTGCAGGTGACGGAAGGAACGTATATTTCCAGCCCTGGCAACCTTTCCATCAAGCTTATTGCGACCTGGGAAGGTAAGTCTGCTGAATATTGGATCAGTTGGCGTCGCTCGGACGAGAACAACGTTTCTAACTGGCAGTCCGCGCGTGTCACTGAAGAGCAGTACGAAATCATCAATATTGCCGAGAATGGCCAATATGATATCCAGCTTTATGCTGTGTCATTCAGCGGCAAAAAGACTGAGATCATCAGTACAGTCTATAAAGTTCAGGGAACGATGACACCGCCAGGCGCACCGACTGCGTTGACGGCCGTGGGTGACTATCGCAACGTGATTCTGAATTGGGTTAACCCTGATTCAATCGATCTCGACCACATCAACGTGTATGCGTCACAGACCAACGACCTGGACACCGCAAAACTGATTGCCGAGGCCGCCAGTACTACTTTCACCCATGCAGGTCTAGGAGATAGCGAAACGTGGTTCTATTGGGTTCGCGCGGCAAATAAGAGAGGCATGTTGAGTCCGCCGAACTCCAATTTGGGTACCGAGGCGATGACAAAGGATGTTCTCTCATTCCTGACAGGGAAAATCACATCTTCTGAGTTGGGACAGGAGTTGCTTGAGGAAATCGACTCTAAGGTTTCTCAGGAGGCTGTTGATTCTATCTATCAGCAGATGGAAGAAAGCCTCAAAGATCTCGATGACAAGTTGACGGCAGCAGATCAGAGACTAGAAGAAGCGCAAAACGGGCTTAAAACGGAAGTGTCCGGCACTTTGGATAAGGTCAATGACGCTCTGCAACAGGTTGAAGATTCCAATGCGGCTTTAGTTGAGTTACAGGAAACTGTATCCGAGCAGGGCAAAGCCGTAGCTGGCGCGGTCGAAGCAGCTCATGCAGCACTCGATAATGCCTCTGCATTGATTGCCGAAGAACGTGAGGCCCGAGTAGAAGGCGATATGGCGAACGCCAAACAGATTGAGGCGATGAAGTCTTCTGTTGACGATAGCGTTGCTGCTGTTGAAGAGATGAAGAAAACTGTGGCCGAAGTCGAGCGAGCCAGCGCGGAAGTGACCACCAATATTGAGGCATTGGCCAAAACCAATATCGATCTTGCTCTGCGTCAGGATGAAGACCAGCACAAGCAGATGGTCAATAACGCGAAGATTGCCACCACTCAGAAGACGTTTGCCGACGATATGTCTGCAATGGCCTCGAAAGTGGAAGAGATCCGCGCAGAAATTGGTGAAGATATTCGCGCTTCTATCACCGAAGAAACGACGGCTCGTGTTGAGGCTGATAAGGCTATTGCGACCCAAATAACCAAGCTTGAAGCTCAGATTAACGACGATATCGCTGCGGCAATTGTGACCGAACAAGAGGCTCGTGCAACGGCGGATGAGTCGTTGTCGAAGCAGATCACTACATTGCAAGCGAAGGTTGAGGGGGATATCAGCGCGGCGCTGGCCGAAGAGCAGATTGCAAGAGCGACCGCCGACGAATCGTTGGCACAACAAATCACAACACTAAAGGCCCAAACAGGCGCCGACATTAAGGCGGCTGTTGCGGAAGAAACGAAAGCCAGAACCGATGCCGACTCAGCGCTGGCAGGGCAAATCACCAATTTGCAGGCTCAGACAGGAAAAGATATCAGTGCCGCTATTACTTCTGAAGCAACCGCACGCGCGGAAGCCGATAAAGCACTAGGTGGTCGTATTGATACGATTAAGGCTGAAGTAGACGGCAACTCGGCCACTATCCAGCAGCAGGCCCAGGCAATTGCCGATACCAACAAAAAGGTTTCGACAGCGTGGACGCTTAAAATGGAGACTTCCACGAGCGGTGGCCAGAAATATGTTGCCGGTATCGCGCTGGGCATTGATAGCACAGGTCTTTCTCAGTTCCTTGTTCAAGCAGACCGCTTTGGTCTTGTGAACTCGGTTAACGGGAAAATCACCACACCGTTTGTGGTCGAAAACAGCGTTGCTTACATGAACGGCGCTTTTATCAAGGATGGAACAATCACCAACGCCAAAGTTGGCGACCTACAGTCCACCAACTTTGTCTCTGGCCGTTCGGGATGGCGCTTTGGGAAAAATGGCGTGCTGGAGATCAACGGTAATAGTGGCGGTAACGGTCGTCTGGTCATCAACGGCCAGCGTATCGACGTCTATGACGACAACAACGTTCTCCGGGTGAGGATTGGGCTTCTTTGACAGTAGAAATATTTCTTTATATCGGTAAAAATAAGTAGGTACTTACTTAATGGCGGGCAAGGATGCCCGTCTTATCAAGGAGCGAATATGTGGTACAGGGAAGGTACTATCACATTTACACAGGGGAGTGACACACTCACCGGCACCGGTACGTTCTGGAACGTTACCGCGAATGGTGTGCTGCCGGGCATGATTGTCATTGGCCCTGATAACAAACTGCACGAAATTAAGCGCGTACTCAATGACACCAGCCTGCTGCTGGTGGAGCCGTATTCAGGCGAAACCCAGACGGAAGTTCCGTGCCGCATCATCACAACCTATGAAGGCGACTTAACGCAGTTCAGCGCACGTTTTACCGCGCTCATGACCCGTATGTCAGCCGACTCGAAGACGATGCGCAGCTGGTTGACGGCAGTTGATGAGGTCACGCTTGAGCGCGAAGACGGTACAGAAGTGACTGTGAAGTCATTGACGCAGATCGTCAATGAGCACAATGCCAATCAGCAATGGTACAAAGACAATACCGACGCTATCGATGCCGCTGGTGAAAAGGCCAAAGCAGCCGCCGCCAGTGCTGCGGCCGCTGCTGAAAGCGCCAATACAGCGACGACCAAAGCCACCGAAGCAAGCCAGAGTGCTACCGCCGCAGCTGCATCAGAAAGCGCTTCCGGTGCAAGTGCATCTGCCGCCAAAACGTCTGAAACCAATGCTGAAAGCTTCAAGGTCGATGCTGCTGCGTCTGCCGCGACAGCGTCAGCCAAAGCGACTGAAGCTGGTGAATCAGCCACGAGTGCCGCGGCATCCAAAGATGCGGCTAAAGCATCTGAAGCTCAGGCTGCAACCAGTGCATCCGAAGCCTCTGCTTCAGCGTCTGCTGCGTCTGACTCTGCTGCTGCTGCAAAAACCTCTGAAACCAATGCCTCTGCCTCAGAGCAGGCCGCCGCTGGTAGTGCAGCTGATGCGCTGGCCTCGAAAAATGCGGCTAAGGAGTCAGAAACTCATGCTGCTTCGAGCGCCGGGGAGTCGGTGGCCAGTGCTGCTGCGGCCAAAACTTCAGAAACCAACGCCGACGCATCGCAGAAGGCTGCTGCTGAGAGTGAATCTGCCGCAGGTCTGAGTGCCGAGGCTGCGGCTAATAGCGCTACGGCGTCTGGCGAATACGCTGATGCTGCGTTAGCCAGCAAAGAAGCCGCTGCGTTGAGCGCAGGTGAAGCTAAGAAGTCAGAGACGAGTGCAGCTGCGTCGGCAACAACAGCGGAAGATTCTCTGGCTGGGATTGAAGTCAAAGCGAATGAGGCAGCTGAGTCCGCTGTGCTCGCATCGAAGAAGGCAACCGAGGCGTCAACCTCCGCGGGTGAAGCCAAAATATCCCAAACAAAAGCGAAAGAGTCTGAGGATAAGGCGTATGAGTATGCTCAGAATGCCCAATCAAGTGTTGCGAGCGTGAAGTGGAAAGGGACTTCCGCAGAGATGGACCTAACTACCGATTCGCCTAAATGGGTGAAGATTTCGCGCGCACGTATGCCGCAGGCGACTAGTACCGTCTATATCGAGGTCATTGGCGGGGCGGGATATGAAGTTAGCAGCCCTTATCAGGCGGCAATGGCCGACATAGTGCTTCGTACAGCTAGTGGCGATCCGCGTGGTCTGAATGTAGTTACCTATCGCACAATGGATTCTGCCGTGCAGAACGTAGCCACTGTGAACACCGATGAGGACAACTACGATATCTATCTGAATGCCGGCGCGGGCGCTCAGAAGCTGATTGTTAACCTTCAGTTCTCTGGCGCAGCAGTAGAGACCCTGGAAGTTTTTGAGGTTCTGGAGACGCTACCGGAAAACGCCGTTGTGGGAGTTGTTTATCATCGTGTGCTTTCCGATGCAGATGGCTCTATTACCGGATCGCTCATGGGTAACGCAAGTTCAGCGACTGTACTGCAGACCGCTCGCAGCATCGGTGGCGTATTGTTCGATGGCAGCAAAGATATCGTGCTTCCGGGGGTGAATGCTCAGGGCAACCAGAGTACTTCCGGTAACGCTGCAACGGCGAGCAAGCTCCAGATCGCTCGTAGTATCGGAGGTGTGTCTTTCGATGGCTCCGCAGATATCAATCTACCAGGCGTAAATACATCGGGTAATCAGAATACTTCCGGTAATGCAGCCACAGCGACGAAGCTGCAGGCGGCCCGAAAAATTGGTGGGGTTTCTTTTGATGGGTCAGCCGATATCAACTTACCTGGCGTAAACACAGCAGGCAATCAGAGCACTACGGGCAATGCTGGTACGGCGACAAAACTGCAAACAGCGCGAAAAATTGGCGGAGTTTCTTTTGATGGGTCAACTGATATCAATTTGCCGGGCGTAAATACTGCGGGTAATCAGAGTACAACAGGCAATGCAGCAACAGCGACTAAGCTACAGACCCCAAGAACGATTAATAACGTGTCTTTTGACGGGTCAGCAAATATCTCCATTCCCACACTTGTGTCACGCGGGAGAGTCGCAGCGCTGGAAGCTAACTCCCAGGGGGCAATGCCCGGCATACAAATGTATGAAGCCTACAGCAACAATTACCCAACGACTTATGGCAACGTCATTCATCTTAAAGGTGCGGCGTCTTCAGGTGAAGGTGAACTATTGATTGGCTGGAGCGGAACGAGCGGTACTCATGCGCCAGTTTACGTTCGTTCTCGCCGTGATGCTAGTGATGCAAATTGGTCGGCGTGGGCACAGCTCTACACCACACTCAACAAGCCGAGCGCCGCAGATGTGGGGGCTTTGCCTTTGTCCGGTGGCACGCTTTCAGGTGGTCTGACTGCAGCAGGGGATATCATTTCCAGATCGGCCAACGCCTACCGCGCGGCATATGGCAACTATGGTTTCTTTATCAGAAATGATGGGGGGAACACCTATTTCCTTTTGACCGCATCTGGAGATCCGCTTGGAAGTTGGAATGCTTTACGACCGATTACTATTGCAAACGCAAGCGGTGCAGTTTCAATGGGGAATGGCTTGAGCGTTGGGGGAGGGGTGGATGTCACGAGCGGAAATATCCGAATCCCGACGTCGAGCACATCGTGGATCGACATGAGGACTAACGCTGCGCTTTCAAACAGCTCCGCTGTAAATACCTCCTCCGCATCAGCAATTGTTCGTCAGGAGCACGCCGATCGTTACTTTATGGTCGGTGGGTTGGGGAACTCGCAGTTCGGGTTCTACATGATTAACAAATCGCGTACTGCTAACGGAACGGATGCACAGGCTTTTCTGCAGAACGATGGCGTGTGGTATTGCGGTGGCAATGGTAGTTTTAACGACGTTTATATCCGCTCTGACCGTCGTAGCAAACGTAATATTCGCAAGATTGAACGGGCGCTCGACAAGTTAGAGCGGATTGAAGGCGTTCTATATGAAATTCAGGTCTATGACCGTTACGAACAGTCTGGCGGGCTTATCGCGCAGGACGTTCAGAAGGTCCAGCCTGAGCTGGTAACTGTCGACCACAATGATCAGTCCGGCCAAGCGCGTTTACGTCTGAACTATAACGGTGTGATCGGCATGTTGGTCGAGGCTGTGAAGGAGTTACGTGAAGAAGTGCGCGAACTCCGTGGAGAAATGTCTGTTTTAAAGGGAGGTAATTGATGGCTATTGGCTCCGGATGGGTCGGGTCGTCAGCCGTCGCAACAACTGGTCAGCGGTGGATGTCCGCCGCTGGCTCGGCTGTTAAGGTCGGCACACCGTTCTGGATGAGTGGCTTGGTTGGTAAATCTACTGCCGACTTTACCATCACAACTGGACGCAGTACTTATGATGCCCGCGTGCAGGTAACAAACATGCAGTGGGTCATTGTGTCCACTAACTACACCGGTTTTGCAACCGCTACAGGCAGTATCCAGAATGTACTCAGTAACGTTCTAACCGTGCGCCCTACTGGTTCTCTAAGCGGTAGCTTGTTTGGTTGTGAAATCCGACATTTTTATCAACCAAGCGGTTATCAAAATCTCTATTTGGGATTGGTAAATGGGCCTGCACAAAACTTTAATCTATCTCTTAATGGTACTGTACTGTCATTTGTCAATTATATGTACCTAAACGGGGTGCGGTCTTATTACGCATTGACTGCTAAAAACTGGTTTTTCAATCAGGTGGGAGCGACGTTTACCGTCTCCAGAGTCTGAATTTAAGAGGTACGTTAGTACCTCTTTTTATGGAGGATAAATAATGAGTTATGGAGCAAGAATCTGGTCGCCTAGCCGTCAGGAAATGGTCGACGCATTAGCGCCAATTTATTATCTGGATTATTTTCTACCGACAGGTAGTGGTAGCAGAAGTTATGCAATTGAGCCAGGCATGTCAATTGATTACTACATAATGGAAACAATCAATGGATATATTGGAAGTGTTTCGGTATCGGGTAACTCGATTAACTGGTCTGATGCTCGCGGTACAATTTATATATTGGTGTTTCAGAAATAATGTACGGAAGCAAAATTGTTCGTTCTGATGGGAAAGTCTGGATGTCTCCGAGTCTTACCCCGATGGTGTTCCAAAGTAAGCATGTGGTGTCGTTGCGAGGCGGGAGTGAGTTCAATACTGGCCTGTCTCCAGATCGGTCGCCTATTGTTTTCGTTGCTTATTCAAAGGCTGTTTCGCTGCTCGCAAGTCGAATTGTGCGGAACAATCAGGTTATTTATAGCTTTGGTGGTGTTGGTAGCGACTCCAGTGTGACGGTGTATGTGTTCGCAACTGGCATTTCAAAAAAAGAGAAGTGGGGGATGAGTTTCTTTAATTCATCGGGAGTGGAGATCTATAACACGGCAAATATTCCATTGTCATTTACGTTTCTTGATAATAAGAGCTGGAACAGCGGAGATAAACACAACTTTGATTATCCAGTAGCTATTGTTCCTACATATGCTAACGCATTCGCCATACCGATGCCGGGTGGTGCGAAGACCCTGGTATACGGTTACACATGTTATGGGAATACCGTGAGTTCGATTCTCGTTAATGAAATTAACGGTGGGGCTACATTAGCTATCAATAACCGAGTTCCAGTTTTGAACAGAAACCTCTACGGATAACGGAGAATAGAATGAAAAAGATGATATTAATTTTAGGCATGGCTTTAACTTTGACTGCGTGTCAGAAACTACCAGAGCCGGTTTGCTATGGACGAGCAATGGTAGGCGGCGTTGACACTAGTGTGCCAATCTATGCGATTAAGAAAGAAGGGCATTACACATTATACCGTGCAGGTAGTGCCTTTAACTGGCGTTGGGTCGGCTCTGGTGCTTTCACCTCACTAAGCTCATGCCCAAAAATTTAAAACTCATTTTGTAGGTAAGTGCTTACCTACAAAATACAATTAAATTGTGATATAAAACTGCCATCCCGATTTGACTTTTCATGGAGGAAATCATGTCGAACGAGATGGCAGGCGTAACGCCTGAGCAGGTTGAACGCATTGCCGCAATCGTTGCGCGTGAAGTCGTTGGCAAATTAGGTAAGGAGTTGCGTGAAGAAATTGGCCAGGAGGTCAATGACCAGCTCAAAACCTACTTTGGCGATATGACGCCTGCACAACACAGCATTCAGCACTCCAACCTGGACAAACTTCTTAACCGGCTCGACACCATCTCCAGCGGGTTCTTTGGCGGCATTATCTCAAAGATTACGTCGTTCCTGATTACCGCGCTGCTGCTGGGGTTAGCCGCCTACGGCGTCAAGAATGGACTGCAATAAAGGAGATCAAGGATGAAAACTCCAAGAGGTATTCGTAACAACAACCCTGGCAATCTCGATAAGGGGTCGCCGTGGCAGGGGCTTATTAGCAACCCTTCCGAACCACGTTTCTGCACGTTCAAAGATCCCGTATGGGGGATTCGAGCGCTGGCGGTAACGCTCATCACTTACCACGACAAGCGCCGGGCGAAGGACGGCTCAAGCATCGATACCATTCGCGAGGTCATCGAGCGCTGGGCGCCGCCAAATGAAAACAACACCAGTGCCTACGTGAACGAGGTATCTAAAGCCGTTGGTGTCACCCCGGACATGATCATCGATCTACACGACTACGACACTCTGCGTCCGCTGGTAGAGGCGATCATTCGGCACGAGAACGGCCGTGGCCCACTGAAAACGCCAAACACCTGGTATGCGGCAGAAGTTATTGAGGAAGGTCTGCGTCGCGCTGGCGTCGTTAAGCCGATCAAGACGGTTAAAGCGGTTCCTGTGACCAAAGAAACGGCTGGCGCAACTGTCACGGCAGGTATTGGGCTGGCGCAGCTGGCCGACGTAATGCCCCAAGTGTCTGTGGCGATGGATAAGGCACAAGGTCATATCACCAGCGGTGATACGGTTCGTATCATTTTTGGCGTAGCCACCATCATTGTGGCCGGCTTTATTGCCTGGTCTCAGGTACGCAAACACCAGAAAGGGATGGTTTAAAATGTTCGGCAGCCTGGTTTCGAAGTTGAAAATTGCTCTGATTACCCTGGCTGCCGTTCTTTTCGTGCTTGTCGGTGCTTATGCGATGGGTGGTCGTGCGGCTCGGCAAGCGATCGAAGAGAAGGCAAGGCAGGAAGACAGGAAAAGGCTTCAAAGTACAGTGGACGTCAAAAATGAGACATTTAATGAAGTGCGGCGGAAAGGCGCTTCTGCTGTTCATCGTGAGCTGCATGGTAAGTGGGTGCGTGATTAAGACACAGACTTCCGGCGTGCTCTTCTGCGATGCAGCCAACCCTATCTATGTGAGTAATGAGGATTTAATGACCGAAGAGACAGAGCGGCAGATCTTGGCTCACAATATGGTGGGTGAGCGTTTGTGCCAATGGAGCGGCAAAAAAGCAGACGAAAGCGCGTAAGCGCCCGTGATTAGCGGGGTTTTGGGGATTGGTCAGGTTGCAATTAGTTTGTGACTGATGTAGATTTAATCAACGAGTGTCAAGACATTCATACATTATTTCAAAGAAGCGCTGCATTCTCGTAGCCTCTAAACCCCGATGGGGTCGCCGCACGACATCAATGTCTTAACGGCTAAGGTGGAAACATGCTCAACTATCATGACAAAACACGTACTATGCAAACGATCCGCACGAACACTGCGGTAGTCGATAGCTTCCCTATGCGTTTTCACAACAGTGAAGACTCAGTGGAAGTGCGCCGCATGTTATGTCGCGAAACAGCTGACCGCCAGCACTTCATTGTCACATTCAAAAGTGATGTTACTCGCGCAGAGAACATATCCAACAGCACCTCAACTGTAACTCCGTTGGCAGAGGTCGTTGTGCGCAATAACAAATTGCGCTTTGTCCTCAAGCCGCAAGAACAGTACCCCGAAATTGTTGATGTTAAAGAATCCATTGTTCCAAAAATTGAGAAAGCCGTTGTACAATTCATGAAGAATAAGTTCAACGACCTCAAGGAAAGCGTTTTACCAGAACGCAAAAAAGAACAATGGCACCTTCTTTAATTGATGAACGCTACAACAAGCAGTTGAACAAAATGCCGCTCTCTATGGGCGGCTATACTATTTTAGAGACCTTTCATTTCGCGACCCCAGAAGGCGATGTTGTTCGTCTGGTGGAGATGCGTGCCGATAAAGGCGAGTTCGACAACTTTCTCGTTGTGTATCTTTTGCCCTCCTATAACTCAGATTATCAATTTGACGAAATCACGCGGGTTATGGATGACGAGGGGATGAGTGCGTTTGAGGCTGCCGAACACATCATCAAAATTGAGATCGTGGATGCGACTCTTAGCCCAGAAGAGCTGAAGGTTGTGGGTCGGTTTGCCTATAACGATTTTCCGTTTATTGGCGTCGATGGGAATGAATACCTCGGTAAGCAAATCAAAGGCGCTTATCTCGAACCGCCTTTTGACTCAGCCCGCATAGGCTCTACAGCATATCGCTTCATACTGGACAAATACCGCCATCTCGTTTGCGACAATTTGCAAACCATTCTGGGTGCGTCCATGTGGTCAGGTACTATGCGGAGATATGGCGAGGTTATGATCTACGATACCGTGAAAAAATGTTGTCTTGACCAGCTCGGCGACAAGGCAAAGGGTTCCGCCACCGGCTTCCTACCGTGGGATATTGGCAGTTTGCCTTTAAGCCGCGTAACAGACGAGTGGGGAGACCGCGAGCTGCGACTTGATAAAGGTTCTTGTACGCACATCGTCAACATCATCTCTCTCCCATAAACCCGCTACGGCGGGTTTTTTGATCCCACGCCCCACATTCCCCCAAGTACCTATCATTTAACCTTTACACCGCAGCCGTAGGCATTTAGGCTATATCACATATAAGAAAACAAGTTGTTTCATACGACAATAATTCACGCAAAGGGAACTCACCAATGACCAAGATCATTGTGGTTGGCGGCACAAAAGGCGGCCCAGGCAAATCTACCGTTGCCCAGCAAATTGCGGTATGCCTCAAAGTTAAAAAGAAAAAGAAGGTTCACGTCACCGATATCGATATCCAGCGCACCACGACGAGCTGGTGTGAAGACCGTCGCCAGAATGATGATCTTGAGCTGATTCCCTTCGCATATGTTCAGGATGACATCGTCAAACATCTTAAATCGCTTCAGGGGCGCACCGATTATGTAGTGGTAGATGCTGGTGGCTTTGACTCCGAAATTCAGCGTCTGGCGATGCTTATGGCTGATGTGATTATCATCCCGCTGCGTCCTAAACGTCGTGATTTGAAATCTCTGCGTGATATCGACCCGATCATCGACAACGTTCGCAATGTGAACGAGACAGTGAAGATCCGCGCGGTAGTGAATCAGTGTCCGTCACTGCCTTCCCAGGCATCACGTATTCTGGCGGCGAAAGAAATTGTCGAGACATTCGGCATAGAGGCTGCGCCGGTTAACCTGTACAACCGTAACGTTTATGACGATGCGGAAGAGGCAGGTCGTTCTATCTTTGAAATGACTGGCGCTGAACGCGATAAGAAGGCAGAAGCCGAGTTCGAAGAGTTTGTAGATTACATCATGAGTCTGGAGGAAGAATAATGTCCATGAGAATGGGAGACCTTGCAAAGCGCAAAGAGCCGGAAGAGCAGCCAAAAAGCAGCACCCCAATGCGCCAGCCAGTCAGACCGCAGGGGCGTCCGACTCGTGGGAAAGAGAAGATTAAGAGCCGCACAATGTCGCTGGAAGACGAGTACTTCGATCTGCTGGAGATGATGAAGTTCATCCCTCGTTTCGAGAAGTTCACCCGTTCTGACGTGATTCGTGCAGCCATTTTCCATCTGGCAGAGAAGTCGCCGCAGGAAATCGAGGACATCGTGAAGCTGAACGAGGCGATCACCGCTGCCGACGTCACGATGCGCACCGATGAAATCAAGCGTGAGCTGATGAAGAAAGGTTAAATAATAGGCGTCGAAAGACGCCTTTAACTCAAAAGGACTTTGTTTGTGCTGTACAAATACGTAGGGCATGAAGACCCAAACGAATTAATCAAAATTCTTAAATTCTTCATCGAAGATGGAACCATCCGAGCCACCCGGCCACACGACTTCAATGACCCTGCCGAGTTCAAAGCCAAATTTAGTTTTGACGCCACGATCCCGGAGAAGCGTGTCCGATATCATGAGATGTGGTCTGGCAAAAGCGACGATGACGGTGAGAACTGGTTAAGGGGGCGAACCAAAAACGCCGAAGAGTTTGACGCCTATATGCTGCGCGGAAATCTGCTTTTGAATACCGGTGTGATATGCCTCACCAGAGCTGACACTAATTACCTGATGTGGTCGCATTACGCCAGCTCCCACTCTGGATTTTGCATAGGGTTTGATGACGCTATTGTGGAAGCGCTGGATGACCGACACACAGCGTTAAACGGTGATGTGGAGTACGTGAAATCGCCGCCTGAAGTGAACTTCTATACCGCTGATGTGTACGACATTGTCAGAGCCATCTTTCTGCACAAGGGTGAGAGCTGGAAGTACGAAGAAGAGTTCCGGATTATCTCTGAGCTGCCAGGGATTAAGAAGTTCGACACCTCGCTCATCAAAGAGATTTCTATCGGATGTAAACCCTATCCAGAGCTGGAAAGTTTTGCCCGTGAACTGCTGGACAGCAATCTGGCCGTGTACAAAATGCTTTGCCCTACCGACTCGTACCAACTGAAGCGTGTGGAGCTGGACAAGAACCTTTCTTTTCAAGGTTACTAGTTCTGGCAGCTTCAATTAAGAACCTGCTTCTGTATATATAAATACTAAGTTACTTATTATTATTTATACGGAAGCAGGTCTTTTTCTATGGCAACTTCCCAGACACATTCCCTTCCGTTTCCACTTCCAAAAAACATCTCCAGTCGCTATGATTCGCCCATTATGATAAGTAAGTAACTACCTATCGGCGGAGCACATGAGCCAGATCTTCTTTAACACTATTAACAACGACCAGTACGACTTCATGACCGAGTGGGACACCACAGTCATGGACAAGTGGGTGGCCGAGAATATTGGGCTGTCACGCTGCAAGGATGAGGCTGAGTTGTTCGAGACAAAGTGGTTTGATTACCGCGACATGCACCCGCTTATGGCCACATGCCTTTTCACTGAGGCATACAAGCGCCAGTACTCATACATCATGCTGTCGCATGGCCGCGAACACTATGAGACGGCTCCATTCACAACCGGTTTGAAACGTGTGCCATATCAGGAGCTGTCGACGGCGAACAAAACGTCTCTCTGGAAAGCACGCCAGTTTGCCGACCAGTACTGCTGCTCTTATGACTACTTCATTTCTACCGTTCTGTCCGCAGCTGCACGCCGTCTGTGGGACAAATTGCCTCGCCCCCAGCATCTCTGGCAGCCCGAGCTGATCGAGATATTCGAAGAGAAGTTAGCCAAGCGAGCTGTAACCCGTCTGGATGACTCTCTGGTGAGTTTTAAGCATCTGGGAGACATGCAGCACGACCCGATTCAAGAACGCTATTTTGAGTGGGTTCTGGAGCGTCTGCGTGGCATTACCCGAGACAAGCGCGTCCGCATCATCTTCTCCGCTGTCTGGTTGATGGAAATCGTGCCTGAGCGTGTGATTTACGCGCACTTCCCGGAAGAACTGGAAGAAGCACGGCGATTCTGTTGATCCCCTATCTGCCTTTTTTAGTATTAGAAAACAAATTGTTTAAGCACCAAAGGAAAGCACATGACCGAACTTTGCCACACAGGACGAGGGTTGTCTGAAGAGTTCGACGACGACTTCCAGAATCGACTCGCAGCCTACTTCTGTCGCGACCATGAATTTCTGACTCGCGCCGGTGATCTGGTTGCGCCAAACCAGTTCTCCAATGCGGCCAACGCCATTCTGGTGAACATGGTGTCGGGCTACTACAGAATGTATAAGAGCGCACCATCATCGTCGGCCATACTCGACATGCTCAAACGCGCCAAACGCGATAAGACGATCCGCGAAGAGCTGTTCCCCGACGTCGTTGAGGCGTTTAAGCGGATTCTCGCGGAGAAGCTGTCAGACACGGCGTACATGGTTGACCAGGTCGCGACGTTTGCCAAAAGCGTAGCGTTCGACGACGCGCTGATTAAAGCGGCCGAGATGAAAGAGAAGGGTGATTTCCAGGGCGCGATGGCAATCATGGCCAAAGTCCAGCAAATCGGCTCTAACGAAGCGACCGGCATTTACGATTACTTCTCTGAATCAGCAGAGCGTTACAAGGCGCGTGAGTACGAAGCGTCCGACGATTACGTGCCAAACAGCATCACAACGGGACTACCGCTGCTCGACAAGCTGCTTTACCAGAAAGGCTGGGCAAAGCGTGAGATGGTGCTGTTCATGGGCTTCGCGAAGTCTGGTAAGTCGACGGCGATGGGTGAGTTCTCCATCAACGCTACGCTTGCCGGTTACAACGTCCTGTATCTGTCGCTGGAAGTTCACACCTCCATTCTGTCAGATCGCTTTGACGCCCGTTTGTCTGAGACCGAAATGTCCAAGCTGGTGGAGCGCCGCGACGACGTCCATCGCAAACTGGCAGAACTGGGCGCGACGAAAGGCGTGGGGAGCTTGTGGATTGTTGAGCGACCGTCCGGAAGCATGTCGCCTGCAGATCTGGATCGTATGTTGGGCAGCATGAAAGCCAATGGCATGATCCCCGACATGGTCGTGGTCGACTACGCCGACCTGATGCGTGCCAGCTACGACCTCCGCGACGACCGCGCCAACATTCGCAGCATCTACACTGACCTGCGTGCGCTGTACGACAAACACAACGTTGCCGGCATCACTGCATCGCAGACTAACAGGGAAGGTGGTGCTTCTGAGGTGGCCACAATGATGCACGCAGCGGACAACATCGAGAAGGTGCGTATCGCTGACCTCGTTATCACGATCAACAAAACGGAAGAGGAAGAAGCGAAAGGCGAAGCGCGTCTTTACTTCGCTGGTTCACGTAACCAGAAAGGCGGCGTAAGCATCCGCGTTAAGCAGAACCTCGAACAAATGCGATTCATCGAACGCATTATGGACGTCCTATAAAAAGAAGGCGTGGAAAGAACCTCCACGCCTGTTTCCATCAGAGAAAAACTTCCTTTTGCCAACCACAAAAGAAAAAACACATGAGCCTTTATGGTATTCAAATGCTGAGGCTTATCAAGATATTGCCTGCAAAAAGTAGGGTTAAACAATGAGTGACCTCAAAGAACTTTTGACTGAGCTGGATTTTGAACAATGGCTCGATATGGAGGGGATCATCTACCGTCGTGGTGGTGTCAGCACTCGTGGACGTGAGGTGAACATCAAGGAGTGCCCGGTATGCGGCAGCTCAAACTGGAAGGTATATTTCAACCTGACCAATGGCGTCGGCAAATGCTTTGCTGGCGATCATCCCGAAGAGATTCAGTTCAATAAACTGGTCTTTCTCAAGCACTACAGCGGCAAATCCCGTCGCGATTTTGAAGAGTACGTCCAGAACGCGCTGATCTCACAAGGTTGGGCGCCGAAGAAGGAAGAGATCGTGCTGGCCAGCAAGGTTGAACTCGAAGGGCCAGTAGCTCTCCCGCGCCATTACGAACTCCCCATTGACGGTCGTCTTCCTGATTATCTGGTGGAGCGCCAGATTTCACCTGAGCTGGCCAAATACTTTGATCTGCGTTACTGCGTTGAAGGCAAGCACGCATACGTCGACCCGTACACAGACCAGGTCAAAGGACAAGTGTTCGACATGCGCATCCTGATACCAGTTTACGATCTGGATGGCGTGATGAAGACCTTCCAGGGGCGTGACATTACCGGGGCTGCAGAACGCCGTTATCTCTTCCCCATGCAGCTGCCGGCGTCGGGTAAGTTTCTCTACAACGGCCACAACGCAGTCGGAAAACAAACGGTCGTTGTGTGTGAAGGGGCATTTGACGTAATGGGCGTGAAGCGTGCCATCTTCGACGAAGAGACGCTGCGGGATTACGTGGAGCCAATTGGCACGTTCGGGATGCACTTGTCCGGAAATATGAATGAGGACGCTGAAGATCAGTTGGGCGCGTTCCTGACGCTCAAGGCGCGTGGATTACGCAACATCATCATGATGTGGGATAGCGAGAAACAAGCGATCCGCAACACTATGTCGGCGGCCAAACGTCTCACCAGCATCGGACTAAATGTCAAAGTGGCCTGTCTGGGCGAAGAGGGTCTCGACCCCGGCGACGCGACGCCAGAGCAGATCCTCAAAGCCTATTATCGTGCCAAACCGTACTCCAAACAGTTGGAGCTACAAAGCAAGGTACTCGGCATTAAAGCTCTTGTATAAAATTGCACGCCGTTAATGATAAGTAGATACATACTTATTTTTCTGTAAGAATATGCGTGACGAAGGAATTGAGGAACCTTTATGAAAGCAGATATTCAGAAGTCCGTTACCGAAATCATCGACAAATCAGGCGTAGAAATTGATACAGAAGAGCGCCAGAACATTATCGATGAGGCGATCCAAACTGCGCTGGAACACATCGCCACGTCTGTGAGTACCGCCCCTCTTGGGGAAGGCTCGAAATACATGCGGGTCTGGGTTCGTTTTGGAGAGTCCCCAGAGCTGCCTGGTGTTAAGCAGAAACGCGCGGCACTCGTCACGTTCAC
This sequence comes from Citrobacter sp. C1, assembly GCF_014596895.2. NCBI lineage: Bacteria > Pseudomonadati > Pseudomonadota > Gammaproteobacteria > Enterobacterales > Enterobacteriaceae > Citrobacter > Citrobacter sp. C1. The sequence goes on along the minus strand of NZ_CP115037.1, from coordinate 29,369 downwards.
TCGCAAGATGAAGGACGCAACGGTCGAAGTACGCGCCGGTGCATGGTACGACGGCCGCGTTGTCTACACCAATCAGGCGGTGTGCGATGAAGGTGAACGGTTTGAGGAAATTGTCGACGCGACTCTTCGTGCGATCAAAGGCAGGGCTGGTGTAGAGGATGATCCTTCTATCGCGGCGTTCCTGAGCATTGTCGAACTGCCTGAAGTTACCGAACGCGTTACAGATCTGACAACACCACCTGGTTTGCTGGAATTGGTGGTCAGTGGTGATACCAAAAAAGCCGTTGAGCGCATTCGTGAGGTGGAATACGGCATCATCTGCGATATGTGCCGCAGCGACTTAGACCTGGTGCGCATCATTGTCGATGCGGGTCAGGCATGTGACGGTGTGCTCGCCAGTTTTGCAGGGCAGGTGGCACGCCTGGCCAACGAGCTGCCGATGATTAAACAGGAGGCAAAATCCTACGCCGTCCACCATGCCAACGATTTACTGGAACCATACCGGTTCGAAGCCGCTCAGGACAAAATGACCGGCTGGGCGACCTGGTAAGCCTCGATAAGCCATTTAGCCCCCTGGTGGGGCTTTTTTAAACTGCGCTCAATAAGTAAGTACACGACTACGGTTAGAAGCATGTCCACAAGAACAGATTTGTCGAAAATCCCGTCTATCTCCGGAAACAACGGTTATTCGCTGCGCTGCCCGGAAGTGAAGATCAACGGCCATGAGGCCCATTGCAGCTATACAGTCTGCCAGCACACCATCCTCGCCTACAAAGAGAAGCGTCTCCCGGCTACATCGTTCCAGTCCTGCGCTGCGGCCATTGCTGCCGGCAAATGCCAGGCGTTGAAGATGATGGTCGAAGAGATCCGCAAAGGCGAACAGCTCTACTTCATCGATATGTCTGCGCTTATCAAAGAAGTGGAAGAGCAAAACGACCACGCCAGAACGCTTACCCGGAAGCGCAACACCATGACGATTAACAGTCTGGTTAAACGCACGAAGAAAACAGAATCAGCCAAACCCGAAACCACGTCCACCGATTCACTGGCGCCCGTCACTGACGTGTACGCGGCACTCATTGAAGAAGCAACCAAAGAAAACACATGAAAACTCCCGAGCGACCGATGGAGGTTAAACACTAATGGAAAAACTGATCGCCCTAAAGCACAAGCTGGATGCCATAAAAACGATGGGAACCAACGCCAAGAAAGAGGCGCTGGCCAACCTTGATGAATTTGAGCAGAGCATGGTCTCGCTAATGCTCAACCCATTCATTCGATTCGGTGTGAAGAAGTACAAAGTGGCCGAGCCACTCGATACTTCCGTACCCAGCGACCAGAAGGTAGTAGAGCTGTTGGAGAAGCTGGCGGCGCGCGAACTGACCGGGAACGCGGCCATTACTGCTGTCGAATCACTCGTTGCCTCAATGTGCGCTGACGGGCAGGACGTGTTTCGTCGCTTCCTGCTGAAAGATCCGAAAGCCGGTGTCGGTATCAGCCTGTGCAACAAGGTGTTCGAAAACCCAATTCCGAAGTTTGAGGTACAGCTGGCGTCTCCGTACAAGGAGAAAGGCGACAAATACCCATTTAAACCAAATCCAAAGGCCAAGTGGCCAATGATCGGCAGCCTCAAACTCGATGGTCTCCGGGTTATCTGCGAAGTCATCGTTGACGAGGAAGAGGTGAACTTCCTCACGCGTACCGGCAATCCGATTACGTCACTCGATCACCTTAAACCAGCCATGCTTGAGCGAGGCAGACTCTCCGGTTTCAAGCATATCTTTTTCGATGGTGAGGGTACTGCAGGTACGTTCAACCAGTCCGTGTCGGCGCTTCGCAAGAAGAACGTGAAAGCCATTGGTGCCGTTTACCACATCTTCGATTTCTTCTTACCGGAGTGGCGTGCTCAGGCAAAAAGCAAAGAGTACCTGAAGACCGGCATGAAGCTGAAAGAGCGCCTGGCTATGCTGGTGGCGTTGTTCCGCAACACTTGCGGGGAAGATTACGCGCAAGATGTCCACCTGCATCCGTTCTACATCATCCATAGCCATGAAGACTTTATCGAACGCTTCATGAAGCGCCTGGACGAGAACGAAGAGGGGGAGATGGGCAAAGATCCGGATTCTGTTTACGAGTTCAAACGCACCCGCAACTGGTGGAAGCTGAAAGACGAGGATTCGGAAGACGGTGAAATCATCGACTTTGAGCCAGGCGACCCGGACTCTGGCTTTGCGCATACGCTGGGCAAGATAGTGATTCGTCTGGAGAACGGCGTCATCGTTCGTGCCAGCGGTATCAAGCACAAGTATCTGGATGAGATCTGGAACAATCAGGAGAAGTATCGTGGACGCATCGTTGAGGTTCACTGCCATGAGAAAACGCCAGACGGTAGCTTACGCCACCCACGTCTGAAGTGGCCGAAATGTCTGCGAGATACCGAAGACCGTATTGGAGATAAAGACTGATGCTCGGCTGGATGATTGTATTTTTGGTCGTCGGCATTGTTATTGGCAGTCTGGTTACGTCCAGCTGCATCAACGATTACGTAAAAGCCGGTGTCATGCAGAGACGTGGCCGCATTTACCGCATTGTAGATATCACGTACACACTGAAGGAGATTAAGGATGATCATGTTAAGTAAACGGGAGAAAGAAACTCTGCGTGAAATCAGCCAGTGGAAGGAGTTCTACGCTAACTGGAAGCCAAAGACCCGCGCCAAACTGGAACGCATGAATCTTGTCGCTAACGTTTCGCCAAAGGGATGTGTGGAGAACTATCAACTCACTGAAAAAGGTCACTCACTGTTGCAGCAATTGACTGAGGCGGGGGCGTTCTGATGATTCCATACATTCTATTATCTTTTGCTGGGGGCGTGGCCCTCGGCTTCAGTATCTGTCGCGACCTGGTCAGGCAGGAACTGAAAACCAAAACGCTTCGCATCGGTAAGCGGCTGTATCGGGTTGTTCACGAGACGGGAGTGCGGAAATGAGCAATTTGACCTCTTTCGACTGGTGGCTGGCAACCTACCTTGTAGCGGCCGGCTTCGGATATGCCTTTTACATTGGTCAGTTAATCGTAAAGCTACTGCTGATCAGGTTTGCCAGCCATAAACGCATAGATGACGGTCTGTGGCGCCTGGGTTCTCTGCTGGAGACTCACTACGGCGAACTGAAGGAGAACGAAACTATTACTATTCAAGCGAAGCGTTTTACGGCCATCATCACGAGAACGCCGGAACAGAAGGTGAGCTTGATCAAAAAGATAGCAACTGAACGAGTTGCAGAAAAATAAGTATTTACTTACTTATCTATTATGTATAAGATTCATTTGTTTTCGTTGAGACGCGACTGTTTGAACGTTAAATATAACTGCAAACGAAGATACGTACCTGGCAGTAGCCTAAGAAGCCAAACACCAGCGAGGTCAGTTTCCAGCCTCGTCATCGAAATGGGACACACTGAGCGAGTGTGATTGCAGAACGCAGGATAGGGCATGTTGCACCACCCATGCCCTATTCGATGAAGTAACAGGATGGGCGGTTGGTTTCCTCATTCCATTCCATCATCCCGGTTTCAGCCAGCTGACCGTCCATCCTGTTACGTCATTTCCATTACTTATGTCGTTTAATCTTGGGTTAAAAGCGGCGACGTAACCCGGCTGGCTTGGTTAGCCAGCGCACAACGTTGAGGTCACTGTTTTTCTTTTAATCATACAGGTGATTCCACAGAGCTGTAGTGACTGATCAATATGTTGGGTCGAACATAAATCGGTTCAGTGGCCTCAACGTTGTGAAAGCAGGATTCTTTAACCCTCTGGTGAAATCATTGTTGCCTATGTAGCCCCTGGTTTCACAACATGGATGATTCCATACATCCAATAAGATCGAAGAGTCTGGCGACCATCAACCGCCGAGAAGGATTCCAGATCTTCGCTCTATGTGAGCGAGCCACAAGCCTCGTCTGGCACTAACGTAAAGTGCAAGTTGCGGGAAAGTTCTTGGTTGCCTGGTTGTCCATGAACAAGTACCGCCGCGAAAAATGATGGTGTAGCTCAGTGGTAGAGCGGTTGACTGTTAATCAACTGGTCGGTGGTTCGAGTCCACCCACCATCGCCAACATAGCGCTGAACGGTTTGGAGTTCGCCACCACCGTCCGAACGGAAAGACTCCGCAAATGTCGCCAGACCGTTCAGCGCTGTGATAGACACGGCAGACGTTCTTAACCATTGCTTCTTAGCATTGTACCAACACTTTTTAGCGCAAAAATCAAAGGGGCTTCGGCCCCTTTTTTGCTGGGTTGACTCCAGAATATTTCCACGTATGGTTTTACCACCTTTGGGCCTTCATTTAGCAACGGCAGCATTAGACTGCCTGCATGTGGGTGATAGGATGTGGCAGTAAAACATGGAGATAAGCCAATGAAAAAGCGCAACCTCAATATTCTTGCATCTCTGGTGATCGCGCTCGCTCTGACGGGATGTAACGAGTCTGAAGTAGATAAAATCACGCTGATAGGCCAAGACAAAAACGCTCTTGAGAGCCAGTACAAAACCCTCTTTGAAAAACGAACACCAAACATCGAAGCCTTCGCTCTGTTCGATAAAACTGCGGCTGAAGGCAAGGAGCCGCATACCACTGGTGGGTTAATTGACGGCAAAGTTGAGTCGAGCATGACTACTAACGTCGGCAAATATACCTTCATGCAGCTCGACGAAATGCTTACTAAAGAATACGGTAAGCCGGTTGCCACTAAAGACCAGGTATTTGATGAAACAGCCTTGAATGGACTGGAATGCGCCAAGACAATGTCATGCGCAGCGGGAAAGTATTATGAGGTATTCCGCGGCAAAGAGCGCCTGATCATGATGATAAACGGTGCCGGTTTCATGAATAAAGATGAAGGTGTAACTATTCTGACCTTCACTGATAAACACTTAAAAATGGCTCGTTTGGAACAAGACAAATGAAATTTATGACGAGCCTAAAATAATTTGCACAGCGAGGTTCATGTGGGAAGTAGCAGAGACGACTTTAGTGCTCAAGTAAAAAAAATTCTGGCGAATAGAGCCGGACACCGATGCTCATATCAACCATGCAATCAGGTCACGATTGGCCCAGACGGCTTAAACCCGATGGGAAGCGTAAACAGTGGCGAAGCGGCACATATTACCGCTGCAGCTGCTGGAGGGCCACGATACGACCCAAACATGACATCTGAAGAGAGAAAAAGCATCTCAAATGGCATCTGGATGTGTGCATACCATGCCGGGCTTATCGACAATGACCACCATTCCTATTCGGTTGGACAGTTAAAACAATGGAAGGAGATTGCTGAGGCGAAGCAAGCCGAATTACAAAGGATGTCCCAGCAGCCCACTCAACCTCAGTACAGTGATAGGGACATAGGCATTCTTAAACAATTCACCGATATGTTGAATTTTAACTATCTGTGGGCATTGGAAAATGAACCTTTCAGAGCAGTTATCCCAGAGGCTGTTATATACCCTCTTGACTGGATTGAGAGCACGGTAAGTAACCCGTTTTATTCATTTAATGACCGATTTTTAGAGCAAATCAGATTAGAACTGAACCAAAAGGTAGATAACTTTTTTCGGTTGTTCAGAAAATTTAGTGCCGGTCTGAACTACATCGATATTCCCCAAGTCCGCCGCGAGGCTCCGGGAGAGTTAGAGCGCTACTATCAGTACATAGAAGACACTCGTGATCTTGCACGAGATATCTGCCTAACAGCACGAAAACTGTTGGATGTTCGCGCCAGACTAGAGTAACTGCACAACCAATGACCCTCAGTTCTCATTATGGGGGTCTTACAAAAACAAGATGATAAGTAATGACTTACCTATTATTTGTAGGTATAGTTCTTTCAGTTACTCACTTGAAAGGACTCAATATGGGAAACAAACGTAAACAGGCGCGTCGCGCAGCTCGTCAGGCACTGAAGTCAAAGCCACGCATCCACGGCTACGAAATTGACACAATCATCGTTGACGAGCTGGCTGTCGCCCCTGCTCTGCCACCAAAACCTAAACGCGACAACTCTCCCATCGAAGCGCGTAACGAGGCCCAGGCCCACTATCTTATCTCCCTCGACACTAAATCTCTGACGTTCGCCACTGGTGAAGCCGGTTGCGGCAAAACCTACCTGGCTGCTGCCGTCGCAGCGCAGCGTCTGCTGGATAAGGAAGTCGGGAAGATCATCGTGACGCGTCCGGTATTGCAAGCAGAAGAAGATCTGGGCTTCCTTCCGGGCGACATGAGCGAGAAGTTCGCTCCGTTCTTCCGGCCCGTCTATGACGTGCTACAGAAGCGTTTGGGTGGCTCATTCCTTGAATATTGCTTAAAGCCAGAGGTGGCCAAAGTAGAGATTGCCCCCTTCGCTTACATGCGTGGGCGCACGTTCGAGAACGCTGTAGTCATTCTCGATGAGGCGCAAAACGTTACAGCGTCACAAATGAAAATGTTCCTGACCCGTATGGGCGAGAACGTAACCGTCATTGTGAACGGAGATGTGACGCAATGCGACCTGCCAGGCAATGTTAAGTCTGGTCTTGAAGATGCACTGGAGCGTTTTAAACCTTCTTCCCATGTTGGCCTTATTGAGTTTGCGACCGAAGACTGCGTGCGTTCTGAGCTATGCAAAGTCGCACTGGAAGCCTATCAGTAAGGGAAAGCCAATGACCAAAGAGTACCTGCCACACCAGAAACGTGTCATGGATGAACACGAAGAACTGTGCGGCCGCATCAAAAAACTGGAGGCGTTCATTGCCGGCGACGAGTTTGCTCGCCTGCTGTATGTCGACCGCATCATCCTAATTAAGCAACTGGACACGATGAAGGCGTATGACCTGATTCTTCGTGCTCGGATCGCTCGTTTTTAACGTAAGGAAACCAAAATGACCGATATGGATATCGAAAAAGAGATTGTGGCCAAAGGCAAAACGGCCGCGCGTGTTACCCCGGAACGCATTGAAGCCGTTATCTCAGGCGAGTTTTACTTTACCGGCGCGGATGGATATCGCAGCTCCCCGTTATGGTTGAAGCAGGAAGAGCCTGAACCGGCCCCGCAATCACTCGAACTGCTGACATTCTGCGTTCTTGTGCTGGAGAACGGCTTTACCGTAACCGGCGAGTCTGCGTGCGCCAGCCCGGAGAACTTTGACCCGGAGATCGGGCGTAAAATTGCACGCCAGAACGCAATTGCCAAAATCTGGCCCCTGGAAGGCTATCTTCTCAAGCAGAAGCTGCACGGGGTGAAGTGATGAAGGTCGTTATCTACGGACGCGATAATTGCTCATACTGCAAACGTGCGGTCGAGCTGGCGAAGCAGCTGCACGGCCACGGCTTTGGCGATTACGAATACATCGATATTGTGTCTGCCGGCATCGACAAAGAGAAGTTGAGCGACCTGGTTGGCAAACCGGTGGAAACCATACCGCAGGTGTTCGTTAATGGTGAACCTATCGGCGGCTATACAGAATTTGCTGCTTTTGCGAGCACTCTGTAATACAATACGGCTCCTTTTGGGGGCCGTTTATTATTTGTCGCTTTCATCAACACAGCGTACACTTAGTTACGAGCCATTGAGTAGTTAAGAGGTTTTATGCGTTTAGAAAATTGCCTGGAAGATATGAGTGTCATTAGCAATGCCCTTGCTACTGTGACCTCTAACGCCTCGCGCTTTTCAACTGCAAAGCCTAAAGCTAAATCTGGGCGTGCCTTTATTGAGCCGCTTGGCTATCGACGCTTCCGTGGCACGGTGAAGCACTCTGCGAAATTTGCTGGATTCAAAGAACAAGCCTATGTGAGAACCGCAGGTATCCCTGTTCAAGAGAACAGCGATGCGGCACAGCTGGCAGAGATCGAAAGCAAACTCGCAGAATTGACAGCGAAACACGTTCGCCTGGCTCATGCCATCTCTGGATGGAAAGCGGAAAAGATTCGCACCAGCTTCGGTGAAAGCCGTTACGAAGAATTGAAGAACGTTGACCTGACCATTCGTGGTTTGGAGGGATTCGTTAACAAGTTGATTCGTGACTCTGAGCAACCTCATCCCTACTTGAAACGCCTGAGCGATTCTGTAACTGAGTATCGTTTGGCTATCTCTGATCTGCTATTGATTTTAAATCAGTGTTTTACCGACGTAGACATCATCGAATCGCAGACTGGCCTCATCGACGAGGACGTCTTCGCCAACTTCTCATTCCATTGAGGTTGATCGATGAAGGTCACATGGAACAGTGCCAGTTACGCCCAATTTTTACAGCCGACCTTCGATATAAAGCCTGATTTAAAGATCACGTTACTCAACGATTTCACGTCGCTTAAACAAGGCATGTACCCAACCGTATTCGGGAAAGATGGCCCGTATACGGCTCCGGGTGCTATTGTGTCCTCCCGCGTTTATCACGTTCATCTCTTATTCACGAAGCAAGAACGAACCAGTAGCCGCAACAGATTCAATTGCACAAGCGACCGCGCACTCGTTTACAGTCAACATGCACATTTCCAAGATGTGTATAGTCTATTAGCAATCTTCCCGGGCAATGCACATCAGTATGCGAAAGATCCAAAAATCATGGCCGATATCGCTGCATACGCCGCCGCATTTCAAGCTCTCACTAATCCGTGACCAATCACGCTAATAAAATCTCAGAATTTAAATTTCCAGCCTTAAATGATTCCATACCTATTAAGTATGGAATCATTGGATAAAACAGGCTATTTTATGGTTGATCATACAAAAACTTATGCCTAATATACTGTTTATACATACAGCAAAAGGGCTTCACTCAGTGAGTGGACGATGAAAAACACCTTTGATAAAGCACGCGCAGCAGAAAATACCTCTCGGGAAGCCATCGAGTACCTCGAACGCGCTTCCGGTTTGTCGGCAGTGTCGACCGCCAAATTCGACGGAGACATGTCGTTTTCTTCCGCCTTCATGTTATTCACTCGCTTATCTTTACTGATAACGAGGCGTCGACCTGAAATAGCCGTTCATTGTGTTTTGATACATGTAATGCCGCATATCTCTGATGTAAAGGTAAGTGATATAAGTAGGGTCTTGGTCAACCAGCTGGTGAACCCACTGATACTGGAAGGTAAGATCGTCCAGGGCAGACGCGTGTTCTCCCTGATGAAACAGTTCCTGAGCTGGTGCGCTTTTCAGGGGCTGATTGATACATCCCCGTTGCATGATATGTCGCTCAATAGAGTTGCCGGTGGTGCAAAGCCAGTACCGCGCGAACGTAAACTGACCGACGCCGAGGTCTGGGTATTCTGGAACGTCTGGGATTACTTCAATGTGTGCGAAGGCACAAAGTGGGCGGCCAGGCTCTGTCTTGTCGCTGCCAGACGACCCGATGAAGTGCTCCGGGCCAGAAAGGATGAGTTCAACCTTCAACGTGATGTATGGAATCAAGGTACGCGAAACAAATCGGCCAGACAGCACGCGCTGCCATTAAGCCCATTGATGCGCCAATGCGTAGAAGAGTTGTTTGAGTACGGGAAAGGCAGCCAGTGGCTCGTTCCTTCGAATAAGAAGAAGGGCGTGGATACGCCAATGTCTAAGGTGGCCATTGCCCAGGCACTGAGAAGGATACTGGAACGACCTGAGTTGATGGAGGTTGAGTCATTCACCCCACGCGATCTGAGACGTACAGCGCGTAGTTATTTCCCTGCTCTGGGGATTAATCAGGAGGTGGCCCGTAAGATTATGAACCACAGTCTTGAAGGGATAGATCGCGTCTATGATCGCCACGATTATATGGATGAGATGCGAGACGCCTTGAATAACTTCTCAACGTACATCGCATCTATCGTTAATCAAACAGACTTAGACGAGATAGACCACAAATTCAAGGGAGATCGTCTAGCCACGGAGCTTATTCGTGTAAATTTCTCACAGTGACTTGATGGCCTCTACCACCTTTTCTGACGCACCCTGTTGACCGTCAAAACGGTTACGGAACGCTTCTAGAACGAGTTTTTCATCAGCGGAGAGAGGTGCAGTGCCCTCTTCGCGAAAAAACTCAAGCAGCTCAGGATGACGTTCTTCCAGAACCATCAGCATCAGTCGAACCGGATCTGCCTCCAGTGCTTCGGCTAAAGCTCGAACCTTATCGACTGGAAGTGGGATTTTGCCGCTTTTGATGAGGGAGAGGTTGTTGGCGTTCTTGTACCCAACCTCTTTGGCAATGGTAGCCTGACTTTTAGGCGAGATTGTGATTAACGAGTCAATGTAAGCTGCGTAGCGACCTTGTTTGATCTCTGTTTCGTTGGTAGCCATGTAGTGAACCTTGCGTGTTTTGTTTATCTCTGGTAAGTGCTTACTGATATTACAGCAAAGGCCAGGGTTGTAAAGACTTATCTATTTAATTTCGATAGGCACAAAACCCCGGCATACCGCCATTATACTATGGTTTTTAAGCAATTTGTCACCATTCGCTTACAGAAAAAAGTAAGACGCATCTGATATAGGTGCATTCCATATTGATACAATAGGTAGTAGTATTGCCGAACTTTCAAATGTGTTCAGTTGGATGATATGAAATGAAAAATATAACTTCTAAATTGACCGCCCTTGAGGTTGGACACGCATATGCGATTGGACTGGATGGCGTCGCGACGATCCTGACAGAACTAGAATCTGAAGAGCTTCCCGTGGAGATGGTTGATACGACGGTTTTCACTTTTGAGCTAAAAAATAAACATTTCACTCTCATCAATACCGGTTGCGGCTCCCTTGCCGTGAGAACCATTTAAAACACATTCCTGCCTATAGATGCCTGTGCGAACAGCTTAGTTGCCTGTTCGTACAGTGATAAATTACGCACATCAGAAAACAAATTGTTTTAATAACAAGGAAATTCTCATGTCCAAAGCCATGACCAGATCTGTGCTGAAAGAGGTACAGGACTTTCGCGACTGCGTAAAACGAGTTGTAGCGATGCTATCAGGCAAACAGATACCTGTTGCAGAGCGAGGTAATGAAGCATATGTCCGCTACAACCGGCGCGGCGAACCAGTGCTGGTAAACATCCCATCTATACCGGACGACGCGTCACCAACCCTCATGAACGCAGTACGTGGTTTTCTCGACCATGAGGTAGCCCATATCCTCTTTACTGATCCGAAAGTCGCAATGAAGATGCGCGAGAAAGGAAAGGCTCCGTCTACCGGGCTTTGGAACGCGCTGGAAGACGTTTTTATTGAACGCAGAATGGGACAGGTATTCAACGGAACTCGTCGCAATTTGCTGGCCACACAGAACCTGGTGATCGACAAATACTTCAAGGGCAAAGTTTCAGAGGCGGTTTCAATCTGCCACGGCAACCAGCGTGAATTGTTCCTGAAATTCTTCCTTTGCCCGGTCGTTCGCGCCTGGGATGGCCAAAGCCCTTTCATCGACTTTATGGAAGAACACTGGTACCTCATCGAGAAGCCTGTGGCCTTGCTCAAAGAGCATGGTATCGACGTGGCCGTTCGCAATATGTCGAACACAGAAGACTGCGTGAAGGTAGCAGCTGCTATCGCCCAAATCATGCAGGATATGAAAGACAAGCCAGAGGGCAAATTACCAGAGCTTAAATCGTCTGCTAGGAAGCCGTCGAAGAGTGAGGATGAGTCAGAGGAAACCCCAGAAGCCGGTGACGAACCGACTCATAGTGAATCAGCACCAAAGCGTACCAAAGGCGAAGACGACGACAAGGAAGAGCAAGAAGATGATGCCTCAGAAGAGGAAGAGTCTGGGGATTCTGATTTGCCTGAATCAGTAGATAAGGACTTACCTACAGAAGATAAAGAAATTAGTGATACAGAAAGTAAATATACAGAAGCAGGCGAAGAGGAATCAGGAGACACCCCAGAATCCGATGATGCCGGCATGGAATCAAGTGATTCTGATGACGAAGGTGGTAGTGATGACACTGGCTCTCCAACGCCTGGTGATGGCATTCGCGAAGACGCCGATGACTCCGATGGTTATGGCTCTGGCGCCGCTGGCGATGGGGATGGGGATAGTGATAGTGATGACGGCGAAGACTCCGATGCCGGTCACGGGGAGTCGGAAGGAGAAGGCGAAGAGGAAGATGATGCCGCCGATCAAACAGACGGCGAAGGTAAAGAAAATGAGGATGCTGCGGAAGCGCCTGAAGACAGTGAGTCAGGCTTTGTTCCTGCTCCGGATGAAATGACTCTGGAGGACGCACTCAAGGCGCTCGACGAGATGGAAGACGGAACCGGTGAAATGACCGAAGACGCACTGTCGGCCACCATCAGTAAGGAGCTTATGAGCACCTCGCTTTCTGAGTATCGCCCATACGATCGTTCATACGACTTTATCGGGCTGATTGATGAGGCTGAAGAGCATGTTAAGCGCACAAGAAAGACATTTGGCGCAATCCCAATGCACTCACCTGTCGATCGCTACCGCATGGTTCCGGAAGGCAGAAAACTCTTTGAACTGAAAATCGAAAAACATCTGTCAGCAGGCGTTTCTTCGACTCTGGCCAAAGACCTGGAGCGAGCTATCGCCAGCCGCAACCGAGTTCAGTTTATCCCAGGCCAGAGACGTGGGCGGATACATGGCGCGAACCTGTATCGTCTGGCAATGAACGACGACCGAGTGTTCCGCAAGAAAGAAGACCACAGAGCGGTGAACGCGTGCGTCCAGCAGGTGATCGACTTGTCCGGCTCAATGGGTGGCAGGAAGATTCAACTGGCACTCGCCAGCGCCTACACCATTGCAGATGCCCTAGATCGTATCAATGTGCCTAACATTATCACCGGCTTTACCACGTTTGGTAGCCCTGATTATGAAACCATGTCGAAGCGCGGATTTACACGTTTCGAGGCGCTCATGCTGCCCATTATCAAAAACTGGAATGAGAAAGCTAACTCTCCAGAGATCCGCGCCCGCATGGGCTGCGTGTGTGAGACGTTCCCCCTGCTCAATAACGTCGATGGTGAGAGCGTCGCGCAGCTGGCGACTCTGTTTGCGGGGCGAATGGAGGACAAGAAGATCATGCTGGTTATGAGCGACGGGGCGCCATGTGCTGCAGGCGATGGGTTCCATCAGCATTTGCGAACCGTCACCAAAGAAATTGAGACGTTGAGTGACATCGATTTGATGGCTATCGGCGTTTTGACCGACGCACCACGGCGTTACTACAAAAATTACGCATTGGTAAACAGCGTAGAAGAGTTAGGGCCGTCAGTTGTCACTGAGCTATCTCGTATCATTCTTGGGTAATGGCTTTACCTGTAAAAATAAGTAATCACTTACTATACAGCCTAATATATTTATATAAGATATACCCCACGAACGACAAACAGTAAGGAAAAACACATGACCGCTACTGCACTACAGCAAGAAGAACATTTGCCGGAAGCCATCGTCTGCAAGTGGTGTGGCAAATCCTTTCATTACCTGAAATCCCATATCTCTATGGGCCGTTGCGAAAACATTCCTGAGTCCGCGAAGGGTCTGGACGTGGACGAAGTGGTGAAAATGTACACCTCTGCGTTTCCGGATGAACCAACGATCTCTCGCACGGCACTGGCCAAACTCAATGAGAAGCGTGCCGAAAAGCATTCAGGCGAAGGAAAAGTAGCGGAGATTAGCGCACATCCGGGCTACGTAGGAACGGTCGAATACAAGACTGAACTGGTGGCCGCGCACGAGCTGCTTGGCGTAACGATCAAAGAGCTGGGAACGCCACGCGGAAAACCACTACAGGTGACAGTCAACGTCAACACGCCATATCCGGAGTTCGTACCGGAAGCGAAGAAGAACTATGTGTATGGCGACTTCGACCTAATTAAAGACATCTTCATGATGCTGGAAATCGGAATCCCAGGCTATCTCTGGGGTCATGCAGGAACCGGTAAATCTTCTCTTCCTACGCAGCTATGCGCCCTGCTGAATCGACCACTGATCCGCGCCCAGCATACGGCATCTATGGAAGAAGCACACGTTACAGGTCAGATCCTCGCTCGCGATGGCTCCACCTACTTCGAGCCTGGTTTGCTGGCGCTGGCGATGAAAAATGGCTGGGTGTACCTCGCTGATGAATATGACTTCGCGTTCCCGCAGATTCTGGGTGTGTACCAGCCAGTTCTTGAAGGAGAGCCGCTGATCATCAAAGAGGCAACTCCGGACTGGCGCCGTATCACTCCGCATAAACGCTTTGCCTTCATTGGCACTGGCAACACTAACGGCTCTGGCGACGAAACGGGTCTCTATCAAGGTACGAACATCCAAAACGCGGCGAACTTCTCGCGCTTCGGCATTGTTTCGAACGTGAAGTACATGAGCACTAAGGCTGAAGTCAACATGCTGGCTGAGGCTGGCGTCATCCGCGAATACGCCGAGAAGATGGTGAAGTTCGCGAACCTTGTCCGTGAAGGTTATGAACAGCATCTGATCAGCCAGCCAATCGGCCCTCGCGAGCTGCTGCTGTCCGCAAAAATCGGAATGATGCGCGGTGATTTCTCTGCCGGCATCGAAAAGTCGTTTATCAATAAACTTCCATCCACGTCTGCACAGGCAGCGCGTGAAGTGGTTCAGAAGATCTTCGGTTAATCGTGCGTAAAGGATGTTTCGGCTCTCTTATCGCAGCGTCTGAAACTGGCCGGGCTTGTCTGGCGTGTCCGGATAGGTCCGAGTGCCACCAGTCAGCCAAAGAGGTTGCGATTTCGATGTATGGGAAGTTCGTTGGCTTCCCCAATGACAAAATCAAGAAAACCAGAAAGGTAAAAACACATGAAGGCTCTGATGGTCAGAACTGACTTCTCCCTGGGAGAGTCGGCTCTAAAAGCAGAAAACGCGGTGAAAATCGCGAGAGACGCTGGCTACACCGCTGTCATTTCCGCTGACAGCATGAACATTGCCAGTGTGATCCCCCTGCAGCGTGCCGCTGGCGACGACATGGCGGTTATTTGTGGTGTTAAGCTGAATGTGGTCGACGATCCGACATACGAGCACCGCGCCCGCCTGGCGAAAGAGTCAGGAGGATGTATGGAATCATTGGTGCGTGATCGCAGCTACTGCTTCACGGCACTGATAAAGAATGAGCAAGGTTATCGCGACGTGTGCGAACTGATGACCTTAGCCAACAAGCGCGAGCAATTCTACTTTGTCCCGCGTCTGGCACTTGACCAGCTGGCGGCCGCATATGCCAAAGGCAACATCATCCTGCTGACGTCCGACATTGGCAGTGTATTCCAGCGCCGGGACTTCGCAAAGATTATCGGGACGCTGGTGACAGCTGGAGGACGCGATAACTTCTACAGCGTGGTTTATCCGCACCCTACCCCATTCTACGACCAGATTAACGTCCGGGCGATGAAAGTGGCGAGCGCACTGAAAATAGAGCCAGTGGCGTTCTATCCCGCTTATTACGAAGCGGTCGACGACGCTGACATTAAAGACATTGCGCACATGGTTACGAACAACATCAAAATCGACCAGCCGCATCGTCTGCGTATTCCCCACCAGCGAGATAACGCCGTTAATGGTCGCCGCCATCTTCTTGAAGCGCTGAAAGCCTTCTCCGTTCGAATGGATGTGCCGGTAACAGCTGCAATGGCCTCAACAACGCAGGACACCATTATTGAAGCCTGCACATGGCGCTGGCATGAATTGCCACCAGCACTGCCCAAGATGGCAGACGACGAGCCTGCAACGCTGATGAAGCTGGCTGTCGCGGGGCTGCGCAAGCGTCTTACTACCAAAGAGTTTGGCTACACACCACCGGCTTCTGAGCACCGTGTGTATGTTGATCGCCTGAAGTACGAAATGGACACGCTGACCCGTCTGGGCTTCTGTGGCTACTTCCTGATGGTGCGCGACCTGATGAATCACAGCCGTGAAACTGGCATTCCTGTCGGGCCAGGTCGTGGTTCCTCTGCCGGTTCTCTGGTGGCGTGGTGCATAGGCATAACCAACGTCGATCCTATCCGTCACGGTCTTCTGTTTGAGCGTTTCATCAACCCTGAACGTCTCGACTTACCGGATGCGGATCTGGACTTCAGCCAGGCACGTCGTCATGAGGTGATCGAGTATCTGAATGAACGCTATGGCGAAGATTACGTTGCCGGTATTCCGAACTTCACCTATCTGGGCGCCGCTTCTGCGCTGCGTGACACTGCGCGTATTTACGGTGTCGACGCTGCGGATATGGCGGTATCCAAAGAGTTCAAGAATCTGGAGGACGATAGCCTGTCGCTGGAAGAGCTGCGCGAGCAACTGGCCAGCCTGGACAAATACGCCACGAAAAACCCGGAAGCGTTCAAAGCGGCGTGTAAACTGCAAAGCCTGATGCGTGGTTTTGGCCGTCATGCAGCGGGGATGATCGTCGCTGGCGTTCCACTGGTAGAGCGCACGCCCGTCGAGCTGCGTGGCAACGCTCGCTGTATTGCATTCGATAAACGTTACTGCGAGGCAATGGGGCTGATTAAGCTGGACGTTCTCGGTCTGGCAACGCTCGATCTGCTGGATAGCGCGAAACGCTACATCAAAGAGAGCACCGGTGAAGACATCAATCTCGATGCTATCCCACTGGACGATCGCAAGGTTCTGGATGGGTTCGCTGCAGGGTACACGCAGGGCGTATTCCAGCTGGAGTCCGGCCCCATGCGCAAGCTGCTTAAAGATCTGGGCGGTGGCATTGAGCCAATGAGCTTCAAAACCGTTGTCGCCACGACCGCGCTCTTCCGACCTGGCCCGATCCAATCCGGCATGTTGGACGACTATGTCTCCGTGGCCAAAGGCTTCATGGCCCCACAGTCGCTGCACCCGGTACTGGACGAACTTACCGCGGAAACCAACGGCGTGATTCTGTATCAGGAACAGACGATGAACGCGACACGATTGCTGGCTGGCTTCACGATGGCCGAAGCTGATGGTGTGCGTAAAGCGATCGGTAAAAAGGATATGGAAAAGATGAAGAGCATGGGCGAAAAGTTCGTCGTTCAGGCTCAAGCTGGTTGGATCGACGTTGAGATGGAAGACGGCACCACGCAGCGTATTCACCGCGCGGAACACTTCAAATGTGAGGACGGCGCACTGCGGACGGTTGAAGAAGCGCTGGAGGCTGGTGTGAAATTACCTATGGCTGCTGTACGCGTTACAGGGTCACAACCGGGATTGTCTGAGACGAAAGCGAAGGAGATCTGGGATGCCTTCGAGAAGAACGGTGCGTACCAATTCAACAAATCACACAGTGTTGCTTATTCTTTAATCAGCTATCAGTCTATGTGGTTAAAGACACATTACCCTGCTGAGTTCTTCGCTGCTGCGCTCACCATTCTGGGCGAGGATAAGCACCAGGGGCTGGTTAAGGATGCGCTGACCTATGGCATTCGCGTATTGCCACCAGACGTTAACGTGTCATCTAACCGAATTGAGATCCGCACGCTGGAAGACGGCAGCCAGGTTCTGTATGCGCCATTCTCTGCTGTGAAAGGCTGCTCTGAGAATGGTTGCCAGGCCATCATGAGAGCGCGAGAGAAAGTTGGCGGCAAATTCGAGTCACTTGAGCAATTTGAGGAAGCGGTCGAGAAGCGTGCATGTAACAGCCGGGTACGCGAATCACTGCAAAAAGTAGGTGCGTTCGCATCGATTGAGCCTGGCAGTCTGCCAGCGACAGATCCGGAACGACTGCGCGACCAGGCAGAGTTGATGGGCAATCTGGTGATCGACGCTGTAAAAGCCTCTCGACCGTTCGAGATGAACCCTAAGCGCTCTGCCGAGGTGAATGTACTGATGACTCGCATGGCGGCCGAAATGGGTCTGGGAGACGACCTGATCCGCCCAAGCATTGGCATTAAGCCGAAAATCATGGTCATTCTGGACAACGCGAACGGCAATGATGGGCGTACCGGCTACTTCATGGAGAACGGCTACGACGACTTTAAGGCGAAGTTGCTTACTGCAGGCGATCTGCGCATGGGCGATCTCTACGTCACAGGCGTGTGCAAAAAGGTGAAGGACAAAGAGAAGGACTACACCAAAGACGAGATCGGCCAGTTCACCGACTTTATGCGTGAAGAGATCAATCTGGTGCGTCCGACCTATGTGCTGACGTGTGGCAGCCGGGCGACGTCACTCTTCAACAACAAGAGCAAACCATCCGACCTGGTTGGACGCAAAGAGTATCTGCCAGAGCTGGATGTGACCGTTTTCTACGGATTTAACCCGAACATTTTGTACTTTCGCCCAGAGGAAGGCGAAAAGCTGGAAGCAATTCTGGCAGAGGTAGCGGAGACTATTAGCAAATGAATAAAGAGAACACCATGAACGAGGCACAGAAGATTGCACAAGCGCTGGCGGCTATCCCAGCGGATTTTCAGGATAAAGCAGTTGCGGCCACCATGCGGTCGCAGTTCTGGGAAATCATCGACTGCCCGGTCACGTTAGATCTGGCGCTGGCGTTCGCCGGGCTGGATGGTGCCGATAAAGTCAGTCGTTTGCGTAAATGTGCCAGAGCGCTGGCGCTCAAAACGCAAGATCCGAAGGCGTGCCAGTATCTGCTGGAGATCTACGAATCGGATAACCCAGAGGAACATCTGGAGGCGTTCAAATTGTTCCGCAATCGGTTGGTACTGAAGGTGGCCAAAGAGTTTATGGAAGTGAACAAGATTGGCGATGTGAGACAGTACAGACTGAAGCGCCAGACCAGAGTCACGCTATCGAGAATTTTTGGTAAGAAAGTCGCATAATAGAGAAGCCCGCCGAACGGCGGGTTATATGATCTAAATTATTCCGGTTTGAAGCCTTTGAACCGAACGAATGCTGTGCACAAATCTGTCGGCAAAATAATACCGCCGTCAAACCCGCCATTGTTTTTCCCCAACCCAGCATTAACAAATGAGAGTAAAAGCGCTTCATCTGATATTTGATGATGGTTGTTTTCATCGTATTTGGAAAAAGTATCTAACTCATCAATCTCAAAGGAAGGGATACGCTCAAGCGCAACCATTAAGCGACGTAATGTAATAAAATCAATGTATTCAAACGCAAACGCTTTCAAGAATGCTGCTGCAATTTCTGGCTTATTTTCACTCTCCATGCGGTCAATGATTTCAATCAGTCTGTCGCCAGCCTTACCCGCAAATTTGTCATTTTCGTTCAACCGATTGGCCATATTTATTCGTGTAGCATCGTCTAGATCGGCGAAGCCAGAGATGAAACGAATTAACTTTTCCGTGAACCGACGATCATGCACTGAGCTGGCTGTCTTGAAAATTCCTACGAGAGTATTGAGTAAAGGAATCGACTCAAGCGTTCCCGATTCAAGGGCAGAGTCAATAACTAGCTCACCGTAATCCTTGAACAGATCGGTTACATCATCAGATTTTATAACCTCAACCAATGCACTACCACGTTTGGAGTCTTGGGCCATAATTCCTCAATTGCACATCGTTATTAATATTAAATGGAGGGGCAGTAAGACCAAACGCGTAAGGACTATGAAATAGTTTTACGTCGACGTTCGATTAGTGCTGCCGCTATTGACTCAACTTCTTGAAAATCTTTTGAAGCGCTCGCACGTAAGGCAAGGTTCCATTTACTCAGCACACGAGCGTTAATTACCAGGTCGCTATTATCTTTCAATCTACCGTTCTTTAGTAACCATTCGGCCACATCAGCCCAATCCCAGAGTGGAGACTGACCTTTAATGCGTTGGACAGGGCAAGGGAAGTCACCGCTACCGCGAGTGCCATCTTTCAGCATTGCAATCGCCTGTCGGGACATTTCAGTAATTTCCGCAATGTCGCTCAAGCCTACAAGAGCAGAGTCGACAGATTCAACAATAGCGCCGATTCCGGCTGATTCGATATTGTCGACCGCTGATTCAATTGCTGCATCGAGCGATTCAGCTTCGCGGTCGAACTCAACATATACGGAGTTTCCATATGCGCAAATCAGCGCATCGTCACAGCCGCTTCCGTACAGCGCGTCTTCCAGTCCTTCGGTCTCATACGTTACGCCTGAGAGTGTCAGAGTGAAGTTATAAAGCGCCATAGTACCTCTTCGTTTAGTATTCAGAGTATTCTCTTGTTGATTCGGTAAGGAGTTGTTGTAGCAACTCCTTACCGGGCAAAATCAATCGCAGCGATCAACCATACGAATGATTTGCTTGGCATGGTTTTCAGCACTTCTCGGTGTCGACCATACGCTCATCTGGTGATCTCGGTGTTCACCTTCTGGACTGCCGCAGCGCAATTTGCAAAAACAGTGTGCAGAATCGCCTGGTGGAACCCAAACCCAGCCTTGAGTTACAGCATATTCAATGGCCGCTTGAATGTGCTTATTAGTATGTTTCTTCAGATACAATTTATCTCCGGCATATTATATGTTCGATGTTGACAACTGTCAACGGCGAGTGAATTCCATCCGTCCGTGTCTCCACCACATTGTCGTACGCTGTCTACGGCCAGCTTTTAACGGGGCATAGAGTACCAGAACCACCTGATTTTTCACTGGCTTACCTATCTCATAACCTCCATTTCATCATGTCATAATCTCCTCCGCCTGATTCCTCCATGATAAAATTGATATACATAAATAAGCAGGTAATTAACACCATGAGCACCGATATCTACGAAAAAATCATGTCCGATCTGGAGTTCGACCGCGACAATCTGGAGGAAGTCTGGCGTCAGCAACCGCGCCTGTTGATGGAGTACGGCTCTAAGCTGGCGCGGGCAGAACGCGAAGTCGCAGATGCAAAACTCTCCCTCGATGCGATTGAGGCGAAAATCTACGACAATGAGCGTAAGAACCTGAGTATGAACGGTATTAAGTTCAATGAATCCGTACTGGAGGCGAAGGTAAGAACCAACCCGCAATACCTCGCAAAGCGCCAGAAACTCGACGATGCCCGGCACATTGCAGATCTGTACAAGCACGCTGTAGCCGCCTTCTCCCACCGCCGCGACATGATTGTCCAGGCGTCCAAAATGGCTATCGTGGAGATTGAACGTTTGGGCGCCGAACGTTTCCACTCTCCCCGTTAATTTATGCTAGATCATAAGTAAGCACTGATCTATCATCCTTCTCGCTCGAAAGAGCCACGAATAAACGAACGCCCAACGCGCATAGCGCCAATGGCCACAATCACAACAAGGAGAAATACATGTCTAAGTCATTACTTGATCTGCTTAACAAGACCCGTGGCGATATTGCTTCTAAACGTGGCAATAACGTTGATTTGACCCGTCTGAAAGACGGCAATAACTATCTGCGCATTTTTCCGAACAAGGACGACCCGAATGGCGTGTTCTTCCAGACTTTCGGTATGCACTACGTTAAGCATCAGAATGAGGAAGGCAAAGATGTAACCACCGCCTACATCTGCGAACAACACACCCACGGCCACGCTTGCCAGCTGTGTGAGATGGTTATGGAAGGTCGTGCTCGCTTTAAGGGCAACAAAGCGATGGAAGAGCGCATTAACAGTATGCGTGCTACACCTCGTTATCTGGTCAACGGTGTTCTGTCTGCGCGTGAAGACTTTGCGGACGCAGAGAAATGCCAGCTGATTGAGCTGCCGTCTACGGTCTTCGACGATATCTGCAAAGTGATGTCCGAAGATATTGCGGATGATATCGGCAACCCACTGAGCAAAGAAGAAGGCTATGCGTTCCTGATTAAGCGTACCGGTTCCGGTCGTGACACCAAGTACGACGTATCCCCGAAACGTAAAGTCTACAAAGGCGACATTCCTGAGAAGCTCTGGACTACCCAACACGATCTGATCGCATACGCGAACCAGGCTGACGAAACCCGTCTGCTGTCTACGGCTCGCACTATGGGTCGTCTGATTGGTATCGCGGCTCCGGCAGCAACAATGTCCTCTCCGGCCATTTCTTCCGCTGCAAAATCAGCTGCTGCTGAACTGCCAGGCTTTGGCTCTATCACTGGTCATACGGAAGGTGCAGCTGCTGTCGCTACAGCACACACTCCGGCTCCAGAGTCCACCAGCCTGGTTGATGAAGAGATCCTGCGTGCCGCTGAAGCTGAGTTCAAGCCGGAAACTAAACCGGAAGAAGTTAAAGCTCCGGAAGCCGCCGCAGCTGCAAGTGCTTCAGCATCTGCTGCCACTGCATCTGCACCAGCTGACGAAGGTCTCGACGACCTGCTGGCTGAACTGGACGCTCTGTAATCCCATAACGTGACCAGTAAGGCGTCTACGGACGCCTTACTTTTTTGGAAGGAGTGTACCGGTGAATTATCTCTTTGTGGACGGTAACAGCCTTGGCTATTACCACCAGCAATCCGACAAATTACACAACGGCGAGATGGAAGTTCAGGCGGCTTTTGGCTTCGTGAAGAACGTTCGTCGTTACGCCTCAATTCTCCATGCCCGCCCAATGATCTTGTGGGATGGATTCAGCGACAAACGTCGCGACTTCTACCCGGAGTACAAAGCGAATCGCGATGACGACCCGGATATGAAGAAGATGAAAGAAGGCTTTGCCATCCAGAAGCCGTACATCTTGAAAATGATGACCGCGCTGGGCGTTAACCAACTCATTGCAAAGGACGCAGAAGCGGACGACCTGGCTGGAATGCTGGTCTCTCGCCTGGCTCCGCAGCCGACCGTCGATCACATCTACCTGCTGACTGGCGATGGCGACTGGCTCCAGCTGGTTCGCGAGAATGTGAGCTGGGTAAGCCTGCGTGAAGATGCCAAGCACAAGCAGGTGAACTTCGAACAGTTCGCAGAGCTGACCGGTCTGCCAACGCCACGCGCGTTTCTGGAAGCGAAAGCGTTGCAGGGCGATAACTCGGACAACATCAAAGGCGTCGGTGGCATTGGTGACGGTGGCGCGAAAGAGTTACTTCATGAATGGGGAAGCGTGGCCGCAATGGTACGCGGCATTAACGACGGCTCCATTGTCATCAACAAAGGTCGCTATAAGACGGCATTCAACAAGCTGGCAAAGAACGCCTTCAACGAGAAGACGGGCTGCCGGATGCTCGAAGCCTTTAAGCGCAACATGATGCTGATGAACCTTATCGACACAAAATTCCCACCCAGCGAAATCGAGTCGATTAAAGGCGCACGCGACATGAATGCCTTCGAACAGATGTGTTACGAGCTGAACTTCCGGTCGTTTCTGGAAGATCTGGAAGTGTTTGTTCTGCCGTTTGAGAGGTACTGCTGATGCTGAAATCCATCATTAATGGCGGGGCAACTACGCCAACCATGCTGGCTAAAGAGATTGTCTTCTGCCACGGCGAGCACGCTGTGGTGGCGCTGCCGAACATTCTGGGCGCTGCTGGCATTTCTGCTACTGAGCGTGAGTTCGCGCTGGTCAGCGAGCAGGTCGTGAAGATCATCGCTCGCGTCGCCAAACACCTGAACCACGACGCAATCAAGTTTGACGAAGCCGCTGCTTCGAAGCGAATCAACGAATCAAAAGGAGCCTAATCATGGCAAAAGGCAAATCCGCACTGGCACTGGCGCTGAAAAAGAAAATCGGCAGCAATGACGAGATCCAGAAGGTCTCCCACTGGATTGACTCCGGTTTCCCTCCACTGAACAAAGCCATTTCCGGACGTTACGACGGTGGTTTTCCGTGTGGGCGTATCGTTGAAGTCTTCGGGCCGCCAAGCGCCGGTAAAACCTTTTTGGCAACGGCTGCGATGGTGTCAGCACAAAAGCAGGATGGTCTGGCCGTGTTCCTCGACCACGAAAACAGCTTCGACGTTGGTCTTGCGGTGGCGAACGGTCTGAACGCCGACGAAGACGATGGTCAGTGGGTCTACAAACAGCCGGATACCTTCGAAGACTCCGTTGAGCTGATCGGCACAATCCTCAAGCTGGTTCGCGACGAAGAGCTTATCCCGGAAACAGCCCCTATCTGCATCGTTGCCGACTCTCTGGCGTCGATGGTTCCGAACTCGAAGGCTGAGAAGTTCGACAAGATGGCAGAAGGCACTGCGAAGGACAAAGATCAGCTGAACATGAACGACAACACGGCGCTGGCTCGCGCGACGAGTGCGAACTTCCCTACTCTGGCGCTTTGGGCGCGTAAGTACAACGCGTGCATCATCTTCTTGAACCAGGTGCGTACCAAAATTGGCGTGATGTTTGGCGATCCGACTACGTCTCCGGGTGGCGACTCTCCGAAGTTCTACGCGTCGGTGCGCATCCGTCTGGGTGCATCCGTCATGAAGGATGGTAAAGAGAAGATCGGACAGGACGTTGGCGCCGAGTGCATTAAAAACAAAGTCGCACCTCCGTTTGGCAAATGCTCATGGAAATTCTACTTCGACCCGACTCGCGGGCTGGACGTCATCGAATCTCTGGTTGAGTACATGCTGGAGGAAGGATACCTGCCCAAGAACGCCAGCGGGCGTGTGGAAATTGGCGATAAGAAATACACCAAATCGCAGATCGTCGAGATGTACCGCGAGAAGCCACTCCCGGAAATCATCGCAGCACTCCAGGCGATAGACGAACGGCGAACGAAAGAGTCGTCACCAGCAGAGACAGAAGAAGCGTAATCACAAGGCGTCCATTGGACGCCTTTTTTATACTTGAAAATATATAAGTACTTACTTATCATTTCTACACCAAAACGACAAAAGGAAACACATGATTAAGGGTTATCTCATGGCTGTTTCAGCAGTGGTATCAGTCTGCTTTATTTACGGTTTACTGGTTCCATCGCTTATATCAGCTAAAAGCGATCTGGCCTTCTTTATCGGACTTGCCATCGCTTTAATCTTCCCGGTTGCCTTGTTAAAAGCTGGCCGCAGGTATATCAACTCACTCAATAAAACTAAGGAGAAGTAAGTAATGAAGAAAGGTTTACTGGCGGTGGCTTTGGCTGCTATTTGCACAATGGGTCTGACCGGCTGCGATCGCGTGGAACCGGGATACGTTGGCATTAAGGTAAACAAATTGGGTGAAGACAAAGGTATCGGTGAAGTTGTCGGTGTTGGCCGTCAGTGGACTGGTCTGAATACCGAGCTGTACACCTTCCCCACTTTCAAACAGATGAAAACCTACGATGAGCCGTTCACATTCCAGATGAGCGACGGTACAGCCATCGGCCACAAAATTGGTGTGGCATATCTGGTTAATCGCGACAAAGTAACTACCGTATTCCAGACCTATCGCAAAGGTGTTGATGACATTACCGACACTGATCTGCGCCAGAAGATTGCGGACTCACTGAACCGTCTGGCCAGCCGCATGACTACCGACACGTTCATCGACGGCGGCAAGGCGTCTCTGCTCGACAATGCGCTGAAAGACATTCAGGCAGAAATGTCACCAGTAGGTATTGAGGTTATTAGCCTGTCATGGGTGGGCAAACCAGACTACCCGGACACGGTCATCGAATCTATCAATGCCAAAGTGACCGCGAACCAGAAAACGCTCCAGCGCCAGCAGGAAGTTGAGCAGCGTAAGGCAGAAGCGAACATGCTGCGTGAACAAGCCGAAGGTGAAGCCGACGCTATCCGCAAACGTGCTCAAGCAGAAGCTGATGCCATTAAGTTGCGCGGTGAAGCGTTGCGTCAGAACCCGAACGTCATGGAGCTGGAAGCCATCAACAAATGGAATGGTCAGTTGCCTCAGTACATGACTGAAGGGGCCAATACTCCGTTTATCGCGTTGAAGTAACAGCCTTTTCAAAGATACGGCGTCCACTTGGACGCCTTTTTTATTTCCGTATTATCACCAACAAGAAAACAAATTGGTTACTAATACGGAATTACCATCCGTAAAAGTACAAAGTGACAACGCCACATAGTTGTTCGGCAACGGATGAGAAGGAGATCGGGAATGAAAAATTACAGCGAGATGACGGACTTTGAGATTAACTGCCTGGTCGCGGAAGCCACCGGCCATCGACCGCTTATCTCACAATATGGCTGGAAAGGCTCACAGGAAGGCGATTACACAGCAGTGGTCGCCATCGGCCCGAACGGAGCCGGAACCTTCGACTGGTGTAACGATCCGGAAGATGCGTGGGACATTATTTACCGACACAGAATCGGCGTAATCCCTGCCAGACAGCCTGGCGAGTGGAGAGCGGCCCACAGAAAGGTGGATAGCTCAACGCCACAGCATCTGATCCAGAACCCTAACCCTTTCAGAGCGGCAATGACCGTGTTCCTTTTAATGCAGGAGAAAAAGCGTGAAGAAACTGTATGACGCGGCCAACGCTGCGCTGGATGTAGTGGATACCGAAATTGCCCAGGGCTTCCCGGAGCCAGAATGGGCGACGCAGCTGCGTGAGGCGATTGCGGAGATGAACGCACCGGAACCTTCAGAAGATGAAGCCGACTGGCAGCGTTTCATCAGAATGTACGCGGAAGAGATTGGCCCGACGCCAACCGCTGAACAGGCCATGCTGCTCAAGTACTTCAAGGAAGCTGGAGAGAATCTGCCGGTTGATGATACACCGCACTGGTTTCACGCCGCCTGGCGTAAGTTCGACGTGATCTACACCCGCAGCCTGGGAAACAAAGATATGGTCGTCTGGCATCTGATGCACATTGATAAGGCTGTCGACCGCACGCTGGAGAAGTTCTTTCCTCCAGCCTGAACACAATGATTGTGCGCCGCATGGCGCACATTAATATAAATAAGCACTTACCAATAAGGAGAAAACACATGAAGATTTTGGTTCGCATTTCAGCCAGCACCGACTATGACGTTTACCCGTTGTTCATGGTCAAGTGCGACGGTCTAAGCGATGAAGAAATTCAAGCGGCAATTGAGCGCAATCTCGTTGAGTACACAGGCATGGATGCAGATTCAGTGCATGTCGATGATGACGGTGTTTGTTGGCACAACGGTAGTTGCTGGTACGTTGACGACACAATGCCGGTAAACGATGAAGACGCGGCTCATCTTGAGCGTATCTTAGGCATCAGCACTTTTGAGTGACATTTACAGCAAAAAATATATAAGTTAGTATCTACCTATCATGAAAACTGTATTAGACACTTTATTACTTATTGTCTCGATAGCTTTTGTGCTCGATTGCATCTTCACCGGAGCAATCCGTAAAGCGCTGGCGCCTGTTAATGGCGCGATGGTTAATGCGCTGGCCGTAGTGCTGGTATTCGACTCAGCATTCGGCGTTATCAAAGGAGTCGTGGCATGAAGAAAATAGCCCTGGCTCTGGCGCTGCTCTCCCTCCCTGTCTACGCGGACACGCACGTCTATGAGTGTGAGATGTCAGTGGCCGAAGTGAAAAACGACGTGATCCGCAATGTTGTCAAAGCCAGCTACGGCGCGATGGTTGTGGACAGCGGCGAACAGTTTTATGTTGTGCGCGATGATCGCGTCCTGTCTTCCCCCTATCTCACCAAACGTAACGGCAAACTGTCTGGCGTGGGTGAAGATAAGTTCGTTTACAACAAATCAGGTGATGTCTACGGCGTTCACGCGAAGAACGCCAGCTACCTTTTCGATGACTGCAAGGAGGTTGGTTGATGGCGGTTACACTGGCAGGTCTGGAAATCGAAAAAACAAGCGGCTACTGGCGTGCCAAAGGGTTTAAGCAACCCGGCGTGCTGGAACGTCTGGAACGTGAGGACGGTGTCATTGTCCACCAGCATCGCGAATGGCGCATGTACGATCCGGAAACAGGTAAGCTCACGACGAAGGCCGGGACACTCTGGGGTCTGCTGAAGAAAATCCACTGATAACACTAACCACTGCGGTGAGTAGCCAGCTCACCGCGTGCGTATCCGACCCATAACCACTGTAGTGAGTAGAACACCCTTCAGGTATGCAATCCAACCACTGTAGTGAGTAAAACGACTGCCGTGATATCCGGTATCCACTGTAGTGAGTAAAGTGGCGATTATCGACGTCGCTATCCACTGTAGGGAGTAAACAGGCGTTCATTCGCAGCAAACAACCACTATAGCGAGTGATGGAATGCGCTCTCCAGCGGGTATCCACTATGGAGAGTAAACCTTCACTGTTTTGAGCGGATATCTACTCACTACAGTGGTTAGTAAACCCAGCCAACCGATTCTGCTCTCCACAGTGGATAGCCAATAACGAAGGGAACAACGATAACCACTATAGAGAGTGGATTTAACAAGATACCCAGTGACCACTAACCTCGCAGCCCTTGATTCATCTAGGTTTGTAACCACTAACATTTATTTCGTTGTTTGCGTGCCACTGCCTACAGTGGTTACTCTTCGGTTGCTGTTACTCACGACAGTGGATAGCGGATTCCAGATAAACAAAAGGCTCACTACAGTGGATAGTGAGCCTTTCTACTCTCTACAGTGGTTGGGCTATTTACGAGTTTTAGCCTTGCGCAGCTCTTCAAGAATCGCCAGTTCTTCCTTGCTCAACATGACCATCTCACCGTCTTTTTCTTCAGGAACAACATCGATAATGTCCTCCGAATCATCACCAGGCAAGATATCTTCTGGTTCTTCCGGCGCAGCTTTAACTGGTGGCAATGCCGGGCGTAACTTCGGCCGCCTATAGTGGATGATGAAGTAGACCGAGCTGCCGCGCTTCACTTCGGTGTAATCGAGATAGCCGATCTCCCGCAGCTGCTCCATCGCCTTCCTGACTGTCGCATTCTGGGTAATGGTGCGGCTGGTTAAGTTAAGTCTGGCGCGTAAGCGAGCCAACGAGATTGGTGCCGGGTCAGGTGGCAAACTTTCGATGAAGGTGTAGAGCGCCTGCGCGGATTCTTTTCTGGAGAGTTCGTTGATTGCCCGGAGTTGCAGAAGAACCTTTTTGTCGAACTGATAGAGTTCGAAAATCTTAGGATCAGCCTGCAGCGAGACCGTGTCGTTCTTTGTGCTGTACTTTGCTGTCTGCACAAGGTGTGTCACGTAATACTCATCAGAGCCTTTACTGCGAAATGAGATAGTGTTTGTGGCAATACGAGTCAGAGAACTGTCCAGGCGCTTACGTAACTTCGCGGACGATCTGGCCGTTGGTATGCCACAGAGCCTGACGAACTCGACGAACGGTAACGTGACAGTGTCGCCAACAACCTTGTGCTTGGCGAACGCGTGGATGATGCCTACCCACGTTTTGAAGTCGTTATCCATATCCAGACGAACGCCGGAGATCCTTATGTCCTCGTACCCTTCGGCTTTGGCCAGAGACAGCTGTTTGAGTTCAGCAGAGGCGTCCATAGAGACCATTTGCCCCTTTCTGCCCCTGGCGGTCGATTTCAGCGTCGGAACGAAGAGACCAAGACGCATCAGAGCAACAGGCTGAACTGTGTTGTTGGTGTTAGGAACTAACGTAACAACTTCGCCGGTCTTTTTGTCTGTTTCTGAGAATGCTTCAACGATCGCTATGTTTTTATTGCCGTTTTCGCTCAT